>NZ_JBECOS010000011.1:0-291487 GCF_040104455.1 Pseudoalteromonas sp. BZB3
CGAAAAGGTTCGATAAACTTAGCGGCGATAATCGCCACTTGGTGACCAAGAAGTTTAAACTCACGGGCCCAATAATGCGCCCCAGAGCAGGCTTCCATGGCGATGAAGCAAGGATTGAGTTGTGCAACATAGGCAAGTAGCTTTTTACGTGACAATGTTTTTCTAAGAACAACCTTTCCTTGAGCATTCATTCCGACAAGAGAGAATGAATTTTTTGCTAAATCGATACCAAGTGTTTTAATGTTATTCATGATGGATTCCTCTTATTTGAGTGTCGCACCTTAAACATGGCACAAGTGCCTAGAAAGGGGGAGTCCATCTCATTCGTTGGTATTACTCCCACTGTCAAGTTAAACACACTGATCCTTGCCTAACTTTAAGCCATAATCTCTTAACTCAAATTAGAGCGAGTTAACGCATAGGATAAAGCAAGTAATTTCGTCGGTTTTCATGCTGGTATTCGTTGGTTATTACTATTGCTAGTAACAGAGCAGACCCTACTTAACTCGACGTGGCACCTGTTTTCAGTCTATGTTCGTGGTTCAATGTTGCGGTAGCAACATTGCCATCCTAACGCCGTCGGTGGTTGTGCCACACCCGATGCTTGACCCAATGCATTAACTCTAATTCGTTCATATTAAGCGGGTACTCTCGAATATCTTCAATGTAAGCGACTTCAACAAACTCTTTATGAGTATCTAAGCCAATGAAAAGTATGTTATGTTTAGTCATGGTAGCCACTGCTGTTTAGTTATTTGACAAACTAATTATGGCTCTGGCTTTAAGCTAACCCACGAAAATGCGGAGGCTAGTACCGTGTGGGAGTCATTATGTCTATGCACTTATTACAAAGTTAGTTTTTAGTTTAGAATAATTGCTATAGTGTAGTTCTTCCATCAAACATTTTACGATATGAACTTACATTACAAATTAAGAGACTACATAGTTGAGTTTTTAAGGAGTATTAAATATGAGTACAGAATCTTCTCAAGAAAAACCTAGTAATAAAAGCACCATCTTAAAAGCAGTTTTAATTGGCTTTGCAGTTGGTGTGGCATTTATGTTGACCGCAAAGTTTGTAAATTTCGTTATTATGTAATTGCTATGCTTTTGTGACAGGCAGTTAAAATTAGGGCTAACAATATTAGTACCTTATGCATTAAAAGATGATGAAGCGAAAGAACATTTTAAAGTTGGCTATGGGTTCATTGTTCGCTAATTTTAGCCAACATTAATACGCCGTTTATTAAGGCGTCATATTTCAAGGAGGACTAAGTGCAATTTCCAGAGCTAGAAACACCTCGGTTAATTCTTAATGAGTTATCAGAAAGTGATAGCCAGGCTTTACTTGATATTTTCTCTGATGAAAACGTTATTAAATTTTACGATATTGATGTTTATGATTCTGAGAAACAATCTTTGGAGTTAATTAAATTTTTTAATCAACGATTTGCTGACAAAAGTGGTGTTCGTTGGGCTATTCGAGTTAAGAGTACGGGAAAGTTAATTGGTACGTGTGGTTTTAACTCAATAAACCTAAAGATGAAAAGTGCAGGTATTGGGTACGAGTTGTCCTCAAAGTATTGGGGGGTTGGGTATGCTTCCGAGGCCGTTAGTAAGATTATACAATTTGTATTCTCTAATGGCCAACCATTAGGTGAACTCTACCGTATTCAAGGTGACACTATGATTGGAAATACAGCTTCTGACTCGGTGTTAAAAAAGCTGGGTTTCAAAGAGGAAGGAATTAGGCGTTCCAGTGGTTTTTGGAAAAACGAGTTCCATGATTTAAAGTGTTTTGGCTTAATAAAGCCTGAGTTTAAAGAAATATAATAAGAGACTAAACCAAAGCTAACTTTAGTCTGCTATATTGTGTCGGCTAAGCAATGCGTTATTCGCCAAGGAGGTAATGTGGAAAATAATTACTGGTTCATCATTTTAGCTTTTGTAGCTCTATTAAATTTAGTTGTTTCTATTTACTTGGCTAAGAGGACTGATTTAGAAGCTTTTCAAAAAATAGCTCAGATTATTATTGTTTGGCTAATTCCAGTATTTGCACCGGTTGGGTTGTGGTTATTCCACCGCTCACAAGATGCACCTTTTAGTTCATCAAAGCCTTTGGGCGGTGGTTCAAGCGATAGCTCAAATATCACTGGTGGCGGAGATTAAAAGGCTTATTGCAATTGACTATGGCGTCAATAACAAACTTTAAACTTTTGGCGTCTCCCACATTACACCATCTCTGAGTATAGAACTTAAAAACATAATTATTTTGCGAACGCACGCTATAGATGCCACTTTGCGCGGTTTGCTTGCTGTGACAAACTAGGTTGTACTAAAAGCAATTTGGTTACGAGTAAACATTTTAATTATAAGGACCTTTAAAGGTTACATCTTCTGTTTTTAGTTAGAACAAATGATGTTCTTGATTCTGTACCTGATTATGCTTATTGGTATACACATATATCTTGCTGCCATGTTATATCTTACGTATAGAATGAGGCCTCATCAAATTTAGAAAGTAGGTCATGTAAGCTCAGTTTAAAACGTATAAGAGGGAGAATTTCTAATTATTGAAGTTAAATAAATTAAAATGCCAAAAAACATTGATATTTTTGCTTAAGTTGTCTTAATTATTAAAGTAAAGAAAATAAAAATAACTTTTTTCTAATACTGTATCGGATTAATCAAAACAGCTATGAGTGAACAAAAAATATTTCTTTTCAAAGACTTTCCAGTACATATACTTGCACTTGATTTCGAAGATAAACGCAAGTTATTACTTCCTTCAATTTATTTTTGCGTCGCTTTTTTCTTCTTATACTATACTTTTCTAATAGTTCCTAAATTTGGTACTGATTCAGTTGTTTTCATTATCGACAATATTGGTGGGTTATTCATTATTTCAGGTTTCATCGTGAGTTATTTTTTATCACGTGTTTACAAAAACCACTTTGTGCTTTTTTTACCATCATTGATGTCAGTATTCACAACATCACTTTTTCTGCTTCATCAACCTTTTTATGAGTCGGTTGATCACCTATGGATCTCTTCACAAATTATCGGCATTATTTTCTCAATTTACTTAGGTAGCCCTAAGTGGAATGTTTGTTTATTCATACTTAATGCACTTATTCCTCCATTAATTGGTGTTTTTTCAGATCATCTCAGTCCAACAAACATTATTTACAAACAAGCGATTGTTTATTACGCCAGCGTGATATCTATTTATTTGTCATACAGAGTTTTAGAAGGAAAATCTGAACTTGCACTAGCAAGAGATAAAGCAATAAATACAGAAGCGTTTAAATCACAGTTCCTTGCCAACATGTCACATGAATTACGCACACCTATGAACGGCGTTTTAGGGAGCCTGCAATTACTCGAGCGTGAACCACTTAATCATAAGCAGCAGCAACTTCTATGTAATGGTATTTCAAGTTCAAAGCTTTTGCTTTGTGTGCTTAATGACATTCTTGATATTTCAAAGCTTGAATCACGCCAGCTTAAACTTGATATTAAAAGTGAAAATATTGTTTTGACTATTGAAGAAGCTGTAAGGGAGATGAGCTACCTTGCTTCTGAAAAAAAACTTAGCTTGAACTTTAAATATGACCTAGAGATGGAACAGTTTTGGCAATTTGATTCATTAAGACTCAAACAAATCATGTTGAATCTGATATCTAACGCAGTAAAGTTTACCGAGCAAGGCCAGGTTTCTGTAAATCTTTCACAAAAAACGACGAACTTGGAAATCTCTGTTTCTGATACTGGCATTGGCATGAGTGAGGATTTTCTTCAGCAAATTTTCCAACGTTTTACACAAGCAGAGCCGTCTACTTCAAAGCAATATGGTGGTACAGGCCTCGGAACCGCAATTTGTTTTGAGATTGTTAGTTTAATGAATGGTCAAATCGAGGTGACAAGTGAGTTGGGTAAGGGAAGCACTTTTACCGTAAGTTTGCCTTTGCAAGAGAGTCAAACTCATGATGTAGAGCAAGTAAAAGAACAAGATATAAAGGTGCCAAATGGCGAAGGGCTTACAACTTTAATTGCTGAAGACAACATGATCAACTATGTCGTCTTCGAGGCGATGATGTCACCCACAAATACACATATTTTATTTGCTAAGGATGGGGTAGAAGCCATCGACTTATTTTCAAAGTCACATGTGGATATTATCTTTTTAGATATTCAAATGCCTAATATGGACGGTATAGAAGCATGTAAAGCAATTAGACAACTGTCAAATAATATACCGATCATAGCAATAACTGCTAACCTTTTTGAAGATGACATTAGAAAATATGAAGAGGTAGGCTTTGATGGGTATTTATCTAAGCCATTGGACATGCAAAAACTATATGACCTTTATGCTTCATTTATTCATCAAAGTAGGGCTAATTAGCCAACTAAGCTTTCGTAATCTTTAAAAGTTAGTGCGGTTATGAACCGCAGATTTCTTGTTAACTTGCAAGCTTATATTAATCGACTTCTCCGAAAGCACCATAAAAATAACGCGATTTGAAGCCCAGCTACCCCGCTGTAAAACCACAGTGTGTCTATACCCCCTGAAATGAATATGACCATGACGCTGAATAAAAGAAAACCACCTAAATAGCACCAATGACTGCCGTTAAAAAACTTAGTTGCAATGAAATGAGTCGGTAAGCCGAAAATAACCCAGCCAATAATAGAAAAAGTAAAGTAAAAGAGGCCAACAAAGGTAATTGAGGTGTAGAAGTAATATAAATCAATTGAAACATAACTTGATTCGTTAGACCAAAACAGCACCATGAATGGAATAAACGACATCAAGATGGCTCTAAATATTGAGTGAAAGCTGTGAAGCACTTGTTTTTTATTGAGGCAAAACAGAGTACGGGAGCTAGGTTTCATCGTCTTCATTTAACATCGCCATTAGAGCAGGTCTTACCACAGACAGAATGAGCACGATTATGACAATTGCACCGAGTGCTAACCTAACGGTTTTAAAAAACCATGGCTTTTGCCATATCTCTCCTGTTTCTTCTTGTAACTTTTTCTGTTTGATGAATTCGTCATAAGCTTTATTTAAATCTGCGTGTTTGGTGATTTCTGGATACTCGATAACATAGCCAATTTTAGCCAGCGAGATCCGTGCAAGCTCAGATTGTGCTTGGTCAACATAAAGCATGTGGTTTTTAACATCAGCGCGATATTGAATACGCTCTTGATCTAATACATCGGCAATTTTTACCGAGTCGACTAAGCGCATGTCTTGAATAAGTGGTCTATAGATAGAGCTTTCGCTTCTGGCCCATATAATAACAAAAATGGCTATGATGAGTGATATACCAAGTGTCATCATTAATTTGAGTTCTTTTGTGATAAGTGTATTGATGTTGTTTCTCCAAAACTTCGATTCTAAAGCTTTAATTCATAATAGTTATTTTCTTGGAGGCCCATTAAATCACAGAGCCTCAATGACTCTTCTTTTAAACCGCTCCTGCAAACAACCTCGCATGTGTCTTTCTCGCATATTCATCAGACATGCCCGATAAATAGTCGGTTAGTACGCGCATTCTCGCATTTTCATCTTTTGCTTTTTCAAAGATCACTTGGGTTGTGTGTGGCAGTAGTCGCATTGGGTCGCTGGCGAATGCTTTGAATAAGTCCATCAACAGGTTTTGGCCACTGAATTCTATTTGCTGCATTTTGGGTTCGCGGATGAGTCGCTCGTAAACGAAGATTTTCAGCACTTGCAGAATTGCTGCAAACTCGGGCTCGAGTTTAACGGTGTTTTTAAGTAAGTCTGATTCAAACGCGTCGTTTTGTGTTTGCATACTGCTGTTGACAATGAATAAGTTTACAAGCTCGCCAATGGCGTCTTTTCTGAGTGACTCATCATCTGAGAATAAGCGCTGAGTAAGTGCGTCTAAGTTTTGCTTTAACCAAGGTGAATCGAGTGCTTTGAGTTTTGGCATGGCGTAGTTGTGCCAATCTGAGGCTGACAATGTTTCTGTGGCAATGGCGTCTTCTAAATCGTGAACGGCATAGGCGATGTCGTCAGCCATTTCCATGATGGCGCAATCGAGCGACTTAAATTGGGTTTTATTTCTAAAGTCATCCCAAGGTCTATTCGATTGCAGTAAGTCTTTATCGGCGTTTGAGAAAGGCGCGAGTACCCAGTCAAAAATGTCTTGGTCGCAGTTATACACGCCTTTGGCTGGCAGCCAATGGTGGGCGGTAATAAATGATGAAGCAGGGTCGTGCTCAGCTTGCGAATGCCAAAGCTGATTGATTAATGCCGGATATTTTATAAAGCCCAGTAAGGTGCGGCGCGTTAGGTTCATACCAAAGCCTTTAGAATAAGGCTCAAGTTTGGCAACGATGCGCAGTGTTTGGGCGTTGCCTTCAAAACCACCATGTTTACGCGTCATAAAGTTCAGTGCAGTTTCGCCGCCATGGCCAAAGGGTGGGTGGCCGATATCGTGGGCTAAACATAAGGTTTCAATTAAGCTTGTGCTTGGAAACAACGAAAAATCGGGATGGCTATTTTGTAAGTGGCGTAATAAGCCGGTACCAATTTGTGCAACTTCGAGCGAGTGAGTCAGTCGAGTACGGTAAAAGTCGTTAACGCCAATCGACATGATCTGCGTCTTGGCTTGCAGTCGCCTGAAAGCGGCTGCATGAATAATACGAGAGCGGTCAACTTGAAAAGCTGAGCGGTTATCGTTGGGTCTATTTTTACGTTGTTCACATCGTCGTTGCTGCCAAATCAAGTCCATAAATCCTCGAATATTCCTCATTCAGGTGTATCAAAATAGTGACATAATCTCAGCGTATTTTGGGGTAATTCGCCTTTATTGGCGAATTTATATATAATTACGCGCTTTTGAGTTCATTAATAGTATACATAGTGCAGGTTACAATTGCTTTTCGCAACGCATAAAGTGTGGTGTTTAGCAGGTAACAACCCATTCATGGAAGCGGGGAATGTGCTGTTTTATCGGAGAAAAAATGCTAAGAAATTTACTTAAACTGGTTATTGCTGTGGTTGCTATTTATGGTTTGATATATCCATTCATTCAGCCTGAAGAAGTGATTGAAGAGGTGGTTGAAGCACCTGTTCAAGAGCAGCTACCAGTAAAAAAAGTGGAAGTAGAAAAACCACTTCATGATGTAGAGTTACCAGACTTTGCAAATATCAAAGATGTGAGAGCCAAGAAAAAGGCATTCTTTGATTTCATAAAACCTCATGTAGTAAAAGAAAACCAAGCTATTTTGCAGCAACGCGCGTCGATTGAGATTGCATTAATGATGCTGCAATTTGAAGAAGAGTTGACCTCAACACAAGTTAAAAAACTAGACGATATTTTTGCTTATTACCGTTTGGGTGATGCCGACTATACAGTCGAAAGCCTACAAACTGCTTTGGTACATGTTGATATTATTCCAAAAGAATTGGCGCTAATGCAGGCAGCCAATGAATCTGCTTGGGGTACATCAAGGTTTGCGCGAATTGGCCTTAACTTTTTTGGGCAGTGGTGTTACAAGAAGGGCTGCGGTTTGGTTCCTAAAAGACGCGCAGACGAAGCAGCCCATGAAGTTGCAGCGTTTAAGTCTGTGAGAGCCAGTGTTAAATCGTATTTTAGAAATTTAAACACCCATAATGCGTACACCGAGCTAAGAGCAAAACGTGCACAATTACGTGCTGAGAAAAAGCCAATTGATGCAACAGAGCTGACTGCAGGCTTGCTTTCTTATTCTGAGCGCGGTGATGCGTATATTGAAGAATTAAATGACATGATCCGTCAGAACAAGGCTTATTTTAATGAAGAATAAATTTTTTGCGCTCGCGTTAGCGGCTATTGGGTTTACTCAACCAGCTATGGCCGATAACTTTGTGGTGTCTTACGATGGCTTTCACGACCGTTTGAAGGTGATTGAAAAAGGTGAGTTCGAGTTTGCCCGCGTTAATTTTTACATTGTCGATATTGCCACGCTTGAGCCGTGTAAAATTGCCAAAGGTAAAATTGTAACCGAGAACAGTGAAACGCCTTTAACCTACACTGAAGATGCGCAATTACTACTTCCTTACGACGACAAACTAGATAAAGACAAAGCGGTATTGGTCATTGAACCACAAAACCCAAAGCATGATTGCCAGTTAAAGTTTCAGATTGAAGCTGAGCACTTTGGGTTAGAAAATTTAACCAAAGCTGACATTTATCAGCTTCATCATGAGTTTGATGAACTGTTATCGGACTTATCTGGCTTCTTTGTAAGTAAGCTAATGAGCTTTTTATTGCCATCGCAGAAAGGGATCTCGGTTAAGTTTGATAATCAGGTTGCTTTCAAGCAGCCGGGTGTTAGCTGCGCGAATAACGTGTGTAAGTTTACTGTGGAAGACAGCTGGGAAGGCGATGACTTTAGATTTACCAGTGATTCTATGAGTGCAAAACCTGTATTAATCACACCTTGGATTGAAAAATAAGCGTTAAAATTAACGGTTTGTTTTATCGAAAAAGAGAAAGCGTTGAGTTGTGAACTCATCGCTTTTTTTTATGGGTGTTTAACCCGACATAAAGTCGGTGCTACAGAGATGTGGTTTATAAAATAGGGCATTGAAACAGCAATTTTGTACAAAACAGATTGCTAAATAGTGTTATAAAAGAGATACCATTATTTAGAGGCAAATCGGTTGGCAAAAGAGCAGGCAAAATATCACTATGCCGATGTATTAAACGGCCTTGAGGTAGTCGATGCACAATATGAGCGACAAACCTTTTCAAAGCATGTTCATGAAGGCTATACCATTGGCTTGATTGAGCAGGGGGCGCAGCGTTTTTATCGCAGTGGGGCAAACCATGTTGCTGCTCAAAATAGCATTATTCTAGTTAATGCCGATGATGTTCACACAGGCGAAACGGCAACGGCGGGCGGCTGGAAATATAAAGCCCTTTACCCGACTGTTGAGCACTTTAATCAAATCTCTAAAGATTTAGTAAATAATCAAAGCCTCACGCCTTACTTTAAAGACTCTGTGATTGAAGATGCTCGAATAGCGGCGCAGCTCAGATGTCTATTCGAACAGATTGAAAATGGGGCATCAAAATTACTTATTGAAACGCTGTTGTACAGTACCTTGGCACAATTAGCGGCTGGCTATGGTCGTCATGTCAAAGCGGTAAAAGCAGCCAGTGTTGATGTGCAAAAACTCAAACTCGCAAGAGAGTTTTTAGACGAATATACCCAAGTTAACGTCTCGTTAGAGCAGCTAGCGAATGTAGTTGGCTGCAGTAAATTTCACTTTGTGCGCCAATTCAATCAGGCATTTGGTATTACGCCCCATGCCTATCAAATTCAAGCCAGGCTTATCAAAGCAAAGAAGATGCTTCGCGCTGGTGCATCTATTTTAGATACCGCTATCGGCTGTGGTTTTCATGACCAAAGTCATTTCAACCGCCATTTTAAAAAAGCATTAGGCACAACGCCTAAACAGTTTCAACTCACGTCAGTAGTAGCCTAGCTAAAACCAACCCTCAAAATAGAACACTTATTTAAGAGGATGGGTATAAAAGCAATTTTACGAGCGCAACTTTGTACAATAAATTGTTTTAAGCACTGATTATGCTTTAACGACAAACTATTCATCGTTGAGCTTAAAATATGGCATCATCCAAACCCCTAATAGAAGAGTTAGACAATACAGCACCTATGCAAGCTGAAAATCAACAAGGAAATTTGAGTATTATTGTGCGCGGGTTCATTGATATGTTCCCGCTCTGTGTGGCTGTGATCCCGTGGGGGATCTTATGCGGATCTTTAGCCATTCAAGTTGGGTTGTCGCCTTTGCAGGCACAAGCCATGTCTTTGTTTGTTTTTGCAGGAGCCGCGCAGTTAGCGGGCATGCAATTAATTGGCTTGGGTAGCCCTGCTATGCCGATTTTATCTTCAACATTTGTAATAAGCTCTCGCCACTTATTATATTCAGCGGTTTTTCAAAGTTACGTGAGAGATTTACCCTTGTTTAAACGTATCGTTTTTGCATTTTTTTTAACTGATGAAATGTTTGCGTTGACCAACGCCTACATCGCAAAACATAAACGTTTTTGTTATGCATATGCGGTTGCGTCGGGTATTGCCTTTTATGTGATGTGGAATCTAGCCACGCTGGTGGGCATAGTGGCGGGTAATAATATAGAGAATTTACAAGCCTACGGATTGGAGTTCGCCATAGCGGCAACTTTCATCGCATTAGTAGTGCCAGCCATAAAAGACAAGCCTGTTTTGATGTCGGTATTGGCAAGTGGAGTCTCTGTTCTGGTTTTAGAGCTGTTAGCATTTGAGTATGCGTTAATTGCCTCGACTTTTATTGGTATGTTTGCTGGGTATTCCTTTGCAATAAAGAGTGTTGCGAGAAAGAGTGCCTCAAGAAATGTGAGCGATAAATACACAGCTAAGCAGGAGCAAAATGATGAATAACGATCTATTGATAGTATTAATGACTGCCATCACTTTCTCATGTCGATATCTGTTTTTTATGAAGTCACTTCCCATCAGTTTGAGCCCGAGATTACAACAATTGTTGCAGTACACAGCACCATCAGTGTTAACCGCAATGTGGGTGCCGATTGTGTTTTTAGGACATAAAACCGAAGGCGCTGCGTTTTTCCATAGTCCATTTTTGTATGCTGGATTAATTACCGTGTTGGCGAGTTTAAAGATTAAAAATACCTTGGCAGTGGTGGTTATAGGTATGGGGTCATTTTTGATACTGAATTTGGTTTTATGATTTGAGAGTGAAAAGCTTGAAGTCAGGGGCTATTCCCCGAGTAAATAAAAACGCAGCCCTTGAGCTGCGTTTTGTTTAGAGTAAAACGTAAAATTTAATAAGCGTCGTTATGCACTTTTGCTGCGCGACCAGATGGGTCGGCATTTTCTTGGAATGCTTTATCCCAAGCTAAAGCCTGCGGAGTCGAACAGGCAACTGATTTACCATGTGGTACACATTTCGCTGCAGCTTCACCCGGAAAGTGCTCTTCAAAGATTGTGCGATAGAAATAGGCTTCTTTGCTATCAGGGGTATTGATAGGGAAGCGATATTGCGCGTTTTCAAGCTCAGAATCAGATACTTGCTCTTCAACAAATTCTTTCAAAGAATCAATCCAAGAATAGCCCACGCCATCAGAGAACTGCTCTTTTTGACGCCATAGCACTTCATCAGGTAAATAGCCGTCGAATGCTTCACGAACGATATGCTTCTCAATGCGGCCATCTTTACACATTTTGTAATCAGGGTTGGTGCGCATGGCAATATCAACAAACTCTTTGTCTAAGAATGGTACGCGCGCTTCAACACCCCAAGCGGCCATTGATTTGTTAGCACGTAAACAGTCAAACATATGCAGTTTTGAAACTTTACGGTTTAACTCTTCATGGAATTCTTGCGCATTTGGCGCTTTATGGAAGTATAAGTAACCGCCAAATAGTTCATCAGCCCCTTCGCCTGAAAGCACCATTTTAATGCCCATAGCTTTGATTTGACGCGACATTAAATACATTGGCGTAGATGCTCGTACCGTAGTCACATCATAAGTTTCTAGGTGATAGATCACTTCTCGTAGTGCATCTAGCCCCTGTTGAACGGTAAAGTGAATAGGATGGTGCACAGTACCAATTTCATCTGCAACTTTTTGCGCAGCAGCTAAATCTGGTGAGCCTTCAAGACCGATAGAAAAAGAGTGTAGTTTAGGCCACCATGCGTCTGACTCATCGTTGTCTTCAATACGTTTAGCGGCAAACTTTTGGGTAATGGCTGAAATAACCGAAGAATCTAAGCCGCCAGACAGTAATACGCCATAAGGTACGTCACACATAAGTTGGCGTTTAACTGCAGCTTCAAGACCGTCTTTTACTTCTTCAGCACTGGCAGAGTTGTCTTTTACCGCATCAAATGACTGCCAGTCACGTTGATAGTAGCTATGTAGCGTGCCTTCTTTTGAATATAGATAATGACCTGGAGGAAACTCTTCAATGCTGGTACAAATCGGTGTAAGCGCTTTCATTTCACTGGCGACATAAAAGTTGCCGTGCTGATCGCGACCCGTATAAAGTGGAATAATACCAATGTGGTCACGACCAATTAAATAAGCATCGTTTTCTTCATCGTATAAGCAGAACGCGAAAATACCGTTCAGATCGTCTAAAAACTCAGGGCCTTTTTGTTTGTATAGCGCCAAGATGACTTCGCAATCGGATTCTGTTTGAAATTCAAAGTCAGTGGTTAAATTTGCAGCAAGTTCTTTATGGTTATAGATTTCACCATTGACTGCAAGAATATGGGTTTTCTCAGGGTTGTATAGTGGTTGCGCACCACTTGAAACGCCAACGATTGCTAAGCGCTCATGGACTAAAATGGCTTTATCTGATGAATAGACACCTGACCAATCTGGGCCTCGATGTCGTAGCTTTTTAGACATCTCAATTGCTTGTGTTCGCAACTGAGCGGGATCTGTCTTAAGTTCTAGTACTCCAAAAATAGAACACATAATTACCTCATTCCTGTTAATTGCTGTCTGCGCATTGCCTGTTTTGTCAGGCATAGTTAAAGAATTGTAAAATTGCGCAGCTACAGCCTCTATAACTAACAGAAAATTTTAGTTAAGTCACATAGATAATTAGGCTTAAAATGAATTTTTTATGTCAAAGCTGGTGCAATAGCAAAACACTATTGCACCAATATGAAAAAGAGAGTGAATTGCGTGATTAATGTGTAGTACCAGCGGCTACTTTGAGATCAGGTTCGTTTGAAAGTCCATTTCTTATCAATAGCTTGAGTGCATCAACAACCGTTATTTGACTCATGCTTGGTGCACCACTGTGGTGCACAGCTTGCTCTGGCAAAAATGGAATATGGATGAAGCCGCCTCGAATCGATTCATCGTTCTCACCAAAATGGCGCGCTATATAATCCAGTAAGCCAAACATGACATGGTTACACACATAAGTGCCTGCCGTATTTGACACTTCAGCCGGAATGCCTGCTTCTATCAAGCCTTTAAACATGGTTTTGATAGGCAACTTGGCAAAATATGCCGCAGGTGCATCATCAATAATGGTAGTATCGACTGGTTGATTACCCGCATTGTCAGCAATGCGAGCATCATCGATATTAATGGCAATACGTTCTATTGAAATATGAGAGCGGCCGCCTGCTTGACCAATGCACAACACTAAGCTTGGCTGATGTTTTTCTATCGCTTGATATAAGTGTTTAAGGGAACGCCCGAATTCACAAGGCAACTCTACACATTCAACCTGGTGGTCATTAATGCTTTGACCATGTAATTGTTTTACCGCTTGCCATGAAGGGTTAATACTTTCACCGCCAAAGGGTTCAAAACCCGTCAGGAGTACGGTCTTTAATTCGGTCTTGGTTTGTTTAGTCATTAAAGATCACTCCGTACATTAAGAAAATATTGATAATTAGTAATGCAATGGCCGTTGGGATCTGCACTTTGATAACTTGATATTTGTCTTTTAAATCAAGTAGTGCGGCAGGCACAATATTAAAGTTTGCAGCCATTGGCGTCATCAGCGTACCGCAGTAACCAGAATACATACCTATGGCAACAAGCGGTGCTGCAGCGGCGCCGTGGCCTTCAATTAAAAACGGTAGGGCGACACCCGCAGTCATCACAGGGAAAGCCGCAAACGCATTGCCCATGATCATGGTAAATAGCGCCATACCAACACAGTACAACACCACTAACATAAAGCGGTTATCTGGCGAGATAAATAGCTTCACAAGATCTTGAATGGCAGTGCCGGTGTTGGCTACGATAAATACGCCACCTAACATGGCGAGCATTTGAGGTAAAATAGCCGCCCAGCCAATTGAATCTACCAAACGGCGCGATTCAGAGAGTGCTTGGAAAGGCGAGCCTGAGGTAAAACGCCAAGCAACAATCAGTGCAACACCACATGCGAGGGTGAGTGAAGCAAGCGTTACATGTTTTTGGTCAAATAAATACACCTCAGCAATGTTCAAATTACTTAAAAGCAATGTACAGACCACAGTGACGACTGGGATTAAAACTGCGGGCACAAATAACTTATTGCCTATTCGCTTAGCGTCACTTTCAAGTTGCTCTTCTGATGGCTGATGGTAAGAGCCCATCGAGACTTTGCCAAAGCCAGCAAGTAAGGCAATGGCGATGACACTAAAGCCAACCCACTGATAGGTGAGAGACTCGCCAATTAATTGTATTGAGAGATCACCAAATAAAAATACATTACCAAACAAGAACCAAAATAGGGCTGTGGTGTATTTTTGCGGATGCTGTTTATCTTGTAAGGTTTTAACCACTAAAAACATCACAACAAAGCCAATCAAAAGATAGATGTTTTCAATTGAAATAATGGCTGCGCTATTCACTGTATTCTCGTTTACTGGGGCACTCATGATAATGCCCCCTCAGCGTTTTTCGCTTGCTGTGATTTATGCTCTGCAATTAGGTTTCTAATTTTTGCTTCAAAGCGCGCAAGACGGAACAGGTGAACGATTAAAGCGGCGATAGCAGTTGGAATAGCCCAAAGACCAATGTTTAGAGGCTCAATGCCCGCAATGCCATTTTCTTTTAAGAAGGCGTCCATCAAAAGTACAGCGCCAAAAGCAATAAAGATATCTTCACCAAAAAACACCGCAATGTTGTCGCAAGCCGCGGCGTGGGCACTAATTAAGTCTTTAATTGGTTTAGGTAATTCACCATGCGTATTCGCGGCGGCACCTAATGCCATAGGGGCAAGTAATGGGCGAACTGTTTGCGCTTGGCCCGCTAGACTTAAAAGGCCTAGAGCCGCAGAGCATTCACGTACCACAAAATACATGCTTAAAATACGGGCGGTTGTAGCGCCTTTAATGTTAGCAATCCAAGTTTTTGCTCGCTGCTGCAGACCGTAGCGTTCTAGAATAGCTATCACAGGCAAGATAAGTAAAAAGCTAGCGAGTTGGCGGGAGTTCATAAACTTTTCGCCAAAGGTTTCGATTAAGGCGATAAAGTCCATGTCTACAGCTATACCTGTGGCAATACCTGCCGCGGTCACAACCAGTAGTGGGTTGAACTTTAAGGCAAAGCCAACCACAACGACTAGAATGCCAATCAGCGGCATATAGTTTAAATCAAACATGATGTTACTTCTTATTTTCTAATTGTTGTTTTGCGATTTTGAACCGCGTTATTTCTTGTTCTTGTTTTTTCAATGCAGTGTTAGCCACATCAAAATCTACCAGCTCAAAGCGACAAGTTTTAGTTGGCGCTAATTGGCTAAAATGACGTAAGTCTGCTTGGATCACAGAGGCTATAATTGGGTAGCCACCCGTTGTTTGGCAGTCATTGAGCAAAACAATCGGGGTGCCTGTTGGCGGTAATTGAATAACGCCGGGGTGAACACCTTGCGAATCAATGCTTTTTTGGTGCGTTAACAATGAGGAGTGTTCTAAACGGGCACCCATACGATTACTTAAATCGCTGACCGTCCAAGTTTGCGATAAAAGCTGTGCCAAGTAATCCACTGGCAAGATATCACAATGTGGGCCTTTGAGTACTCTTACCACGTTTGTATAGTCAGTAGGCTTTATAGCCAGCTCTGAACAAGGAACACAGCTTTCAGAGAAGGGAATGACATCACCTTTTTGCAAAGCGTTACCCTCGAAACCGCCAAATTTGGATTGGCAGTCGGTACTGCGAGACTTCATTAGATTTGGTACATTGAAACCATTCTCTACACATAAATAGGCGCGTAAAAACTCTGGGTGACTGGCAAATTTAATGATGTCGCGCGCTTTTGCATGATAACGCCATCCAGGGTAGAGGGCTTTTGAATTGAGTTTTGCATTCAGGTTGCCCCCTGTAATGGTAAAATTACATGGCTGAGTAAATTCAAATTCAGCCAGACCAACAGTAATTTCAATACAGGCGGCAGTTTCTTTATTTCCTAGTAGTGCATTGCCTGCTTTCAATGCGATTGGGTCTAGTACGCCAGATTGCGAGACACCTAAATGACGATGCCCGTGACGACCTAAATCTTGAATGCTACTGAAAACGCCGGGTTTGATTACTTTTAGCATCAGCGGTGCTCCTTAGGAATAAATCTCACAACGTCACCGGGTGCTAACAAGCTAGGCGAATCAGCATGAGGGTCAAATAAGGGCTGCTCGCACCTGCCTATAAGGTGCCAACCTCCTGGAGAGCTAGACGGGTAAATAGCAGTAAGAGATTCTGCTATTGCAACACTGAGTGAAGGTACATGCGCTCTTGGCGTGGCTTTTCGAGGCAACCTAAGTTGCTCTGGGAGCGACTCTAAATAACCAAACCCAGGTAAAAAGCCTAAAAATCCGACCAGATACTCTTTCGATGCATGTAACTCGACGACTTGTTTTTGGTTTAAACCGGTAAGCTCAGACACCTCATTTAAGTCAGGGCCGTATTCACCGCCATAGAAGGTATCGATTAGATGTGTCTTCGGTGTGAATGCTTCAGGTTCACATTTTTCCCATAGGGTGATTAGTTGTTCTAACCAATAATCAGCTCGAGTAAAATCATTGAGGTAGAAGGTAATAGATGAGTTGGCTGGAACTATGTCAAAAAAATCATTGGTATTGTTTGCGGTTTGTGCGAGTGCAAAGATTTTTTGTCGTACTTCCTGAGTAATTAATCCGTCAATTGATAGAACTAATGCTTGTTCACTAAGTTGATAGCATTGCACGCAGGTCATGGTTGTTCCGATTATTATATTTATTTTCTTATTGTGTCATAACAGGCAAGTATTGAGTACCTTAGCGATTCATCAATACAAAAAAGCCACATCTATAAATAGATGTGGCTTTTTAGATGAACTGTTTTAACTGCAGCAGTTATTACTGCTTGTTAGTTAAAAGCCAGTTACTTAGCATACGAACACCGTAACCTGTGCCGCCTGCTGGTATTTCATCTTTTGCAGAGTTAGTTAACGCGTTACCCGCGATATCGATGTGTAACCAACGTGTATCACCTGCAAAGTGTTGTAAGAATGATGCTGCCGTTGTTGCACCTGGGCCACCTGAACCAATGTTTGCGATGTCAGCAATTGGTGACTTAAGCATGTCTTTGTAGCCTAATGGTAAACGCCATACTGGCTCGTTTACTTGCTTACCAGCAACAGTGATTTGGTCAACTAGCGTTTGGTCATCTGAGAAGATTGCAGAGTAACGGTTACCTACTGCACGGATCTTAGAACCAGTTAGTGTTGCCACATCGATCATGATCTCTGGCTTGTAGTATTCACGTGCGTACCACATAGCGTCACTTAATACTAAACGTCCTTCAGCGTCAGTGTTTAATACTTCAACACTAATACCTTCCGCTGTGCGAAGTACATCACCCGGTGCGATTGAGTTTTCTGACACCATGTTTGCAGCCATACCCATAACCGCAACTACGTTTACGTCTGCTTTGCTTAGTGCCATTGCTTTAACAGTACCAAGTACCGCTGCAGCACCTGCCATGTCAGATTTCATGCGGTTGATAGATGAACCAGTTTTGATGCTGTAACCACCTGAATCGAATGTAATACCTTTACCAACAAGTGCGATTGGTGTGCTGTTATTACCTTCATAGTGTGCAACTACTAGACGTGAACCGTCTTTAGAGCCACGGCCAACACCTTCAAGTGCGCCCATACCAAGCTCTTTAAGTTTTGCAGGCTCTAAAATAGTTACTTTAACGCCGTATTGCTCAAGCTCTTTTGCTGCTTTTGCGAAATCAACAGGCGTCATTTCAGTTGGTACTTCAGACGTAAGATCACGTGCTAAAAATACACCTTTTTCGATGTTTGCTAGTTGCTGGTACGCTTTCGATGCTGCTTTTTTGTTAGCTACATCGATGTTGTAAGTTACGTTAAATTTGTTTGGCTCTTTTTTATATAGCTCAAACGTGTAATCACGTAAGTTTGCACCGTGTGCAAGTTGTGCTGCAAGGTCAGCGTTGCTCACTGTGCCTTTTACATCTTCAAACGCGATTGTCGCTTTATTTACTTTTTTACCTTCAAGTTTAGCGTGTAAGTTAGCACCAAGCTTAGCCATTTTTGCTGAGTCAAGCTTGTCTTCTTCACCTAAACCAACCACTAAGATGCGGCCGTAATCGCTGTCGATTGGTGCGATTACTTCTAATGTTTTACCGTAAGCACCTTTGAATTCAGCTGTTTTGATAGCGCGATTAATTTGTTTTTTGGTATCTCTATCTAAGAAATCAAATTGTGTCGCTGTTTCGCCTGCTTGGAAAACAACAAGCGCATCACCTTTGCTTAATTTAGAGTTGAAATTGAAGTCTGCTGCAAATGCGCTTGAAGCAGAGACTGCTAAAGCGATTGCACTGATCTGTGAAACAAATTTCATAGTACATTCCTAGATAAATAATTTGTTGGCTTTTTACATTAAATTCGTAAAAAAAGACACTCAATGTCGTTCAATTTACGAGTTTAAACGGTGGATGAAAGTAAATTCACATCCTCAAGGTCATAGTTAATATGTTTCAAGCACATTTTAGGTTAAACAAATGAAAGTAATAATTACGATTTTGTCTACGTTGCTATTTTTTCCTCTATTTTCAAATGCAATGGATAAAGACAATGCAACTTCTCATATTCAAACATTGGTGCTAGGTTCGGGATGTTTCTGGGGGGCTGAAAAAGGCTATGAACAGTTAGAAGGGGTGCTAGACGCTGAGTCTGGTTATGCAGATGGCCGTGGCTTTAAAGCAACCTATAAAGAGATCATCAAACGTAAACGACGTTTTGATGACAATAATTATGCTGAAGTCGTGAAAGTGACTTACAACGCCAATATGCTCAGTACACGTGCATTGCTTGAACATTTTTTTGAAAAGCATGATCCAACACAAGAAAATCGCCAAGGCAATGACATTGGTACTCAGTACCGTTCAATTATTTTGTATAACACACCTGAACAGCTTTCAGTGATCAATGAAGCAAAAACAGAGTTTCAGAACTTATTAAGCAAGGCTGACTATGGAGAAATAAAGACCCAAGTGAAACCACTTGAGCAGTTTTATCGTGCCGAAGAATATCATCAAAATTACATTGCTAAAAACCCAAATGGTTACTGCCCTGATCATTCTACTGGTGTGACGTTTAAGCAAACAAAACCAAATAAAGTTGATAACAGTTCATTGCTGGTGGGCAAGCAAGTGGTGATCATTGATTCTCGCAATTACTGCCCATATTGTGAAAAACTTAAATCTATCGTACTGAACGATTATCAAGGCACCATGCCATTAACTTATCGCTATGCAGATCAACTTGACGGTTTAGTGGTTCGTTCAGCGACTTGGGCAACTCCTACCATTTTATTTTTTGAAAATGGTAAAGAAGTGGCTGGTTTTCAGGGTTATATGACCCGTGAAGACTTTTATCAAGCGCTGGGTGCATTTAAATTAGGTGAGTCAGAAGCCTATGAAGTTGCTTTTCAAAAGGGAACTGACAGACCGTTTTGTAAAGAATACGATTTGTTCAAGAAAACAGGTGAGGGCGTGTTTATTGATAAACTAAGCGGTGCGCCATTGTTTGAAACATCAAAACGGTTCAACTCAGGTACAGGTTGGTTGTCGTTTACTCGTCCTGTAAAAGACAGTGTCACTTACCATGACGACAATAGTTTTGGTATGCAACGAATTGAAATACGTTCTAAATCAAGCGGTATTCATCTAGGTCATGTTTTTAAAGGCGAAGGTCCAAGAGGACAAGATAGATACTGTATTAACGCTACGGTGCTAGAGTTTAAAGAAAAGGTTTAAGCTTGGCTTTAAACTACGACTAATAAATTCAGTGTTATACAGAACATGTTTATGCTAAATGATGCGAAAGTGCACTACTTTTCATTGTTTAGCGTATACTTTAATTGTAGAAGATGCGTAAGTTACGGCATGGTTCTATTCGCAGGTTATTTATTTGTTAAATGGTGTAGTTTTGGACCAAAATTTATTTTTATTAACAGTTCATAGGCAGTTTAATCGTCTTTTGAGCGATTTAGCATTAAGCTCTGACATTGCTCCTTTTCTCAAAGAAGTGATCGGAACAGTAGA
Source organism: Pseudoalteromonas sp. BZB3 (assembly GCF_040104455.1). NCBI lineage: Bacteria > Pseudomonadati > Pseudomonadota > Gammaproteobacteria > Alteromonadales > Pseudoalteromonadaceae > Pseudoalteromonas > Pseudoalteromonas sp. BZB3. Next base: position 20,127 of record NZ_JBECOS010000011.1, read on the forward strand.
ACTATTTTTGCCTGGCTGTAAGGTTTCTATTCTAACTTTAAATAAAGAACACAATACACTCCACAGTGGTGCCGAAAATAACCTACCAGACTTCTATAACGATGCCATTGAAGGCGTTAGAATAGGCGAAAATGTGGGAAGTTGTGGCGCAGCAGCATTTTTAAACAAGCCTGTTATTGTTGAAAATATAAATTCGCATGCAAATTGGCAACCTTATTTAGCGCTTACCCGACAAGCTAATCTACATGCATGTTGGTCTATTCCTTTCACTGATTCTCACAAAGAGGTAATGGGGACGTTTGCGATTTATCATCATGAAGCAAAATCTCCGACGGAAGCTGAAATTGAAATTGTACAAGTAGCAGCTCTTATAACATCAGTTGCAATGGAAAAGCTGAAATTAGAAGAGCAATTAATATTTAGTGCGACACATGATGAACTCACTCGTCTCCATAACCGCGCTTTCTTAAACGAAGCTGGTGAAAACTTTTTATCACTTTGCGCCAGAAATGAAATGAATTGCTCTGTGCTATTCATGGATCTAAACAAGTTTAAACGCGTCAACGACGAACTAGGTCACAAAACTGGCGATGAATTACTTGTTCATGTCGCTAAGATAATTCAAAAGCAAACTCGTAAAAGCGATATTTCGGCGAGGTTTGGCGGTGATGAATTTATTATCATTATGGAAAATACATCAGAAGATGATGGCGAATCAGTAGCAAAGAGAATTCACCACGCAATTATTGGCAGCGTTTCTGAAAATATTCTAGCGTTAAATTTTGGGGTGAGTATAGGTATTGCCAAAATGTCTACGTATGAGCAATTATCTCTGAAAAAGTTAATTCATATTGCTGATGAAGCTATGTACTTTGCAAAACAAAATGATCTGGGAGTTTATACAAAAAGGGTGTAAATGCTAGTTTTACTGGAAGTCATTTAGATAGTTGGTACAACCGAGTGGATTCGAACCACCGACCCCTACCATGTCAAGGTAGTGCTCTAACCAACTGAGCTACGGTTGTATAAAAGAATAGTTGGTACAACCGAGTGGATTCGAACCACCGACCCCTACCATGTCAAGGTAGTGCTCTAACCAACTGAGCTACGGTTGTACAATGCTAGGAAGTTCCTAAGCAACGGCGGCTAATATATAGCGCTGAAATAAAATGTTCAAGCGTTGAAGCTAAAATTTTGTTTAATTGCAGTTTTTTTGTTCACAACGGTCTAATGTCACACGCTTTATAATAATTTTGCCACCATATAACGTGCTCTTTGCTTGTTTGTTTTAATTGGTTAAGTAACGAGTTCTTACTTTCAACATCGACTAATTCTGACAATTCAGGATGTGATTGCCACAATTCAAACAACATAAGAGAGGTCTTTTCGAGTAGTCCTGTTAAGTCGGCCTGATATCCCTGAATTTTATTTAAATAAAATTTATTGAAAATCGTATTTAGGATTTGGGCCTCTTTCTTACTTTTCCCTTCTCTACACACAGAATTCATATAATCAAAACCGGAAATCCAAGCAGTAAATTGTTGGTTGTAGGCAATTTGCAACTGGGCACTTGATAAAAGTCGTCTAATAAATCGATTTTGGTGCAGCTTTTCTAACGATGTAGTGATTGACGATGCATCGATAGAGTTGGTTTTTTTGCTGGCTATTTTTTTACGTATATTCAGAAGGTTATCTAACGCTTCTAAAGCACTAGCACTGCTGTATTCATTGCTGTCTGCAGGAAGAAAGTCACTAGTAAGCTGCAATAAACCTTTTAATTCAACTTCATTGAAAAGCATATAATTAAATTCGCTCATTAGGTTTTGCTGCTTTTCTACAGATGCGCTTTTAAGTGTAGCTTTTAGCGACTCATCTTTGGTAAGCGGGTCATTTAGGCAATCATTAGCAAGTTTAATGAACTGAATTTGATACTTTAAACGCTCACTGGCAACTTGCGTTTTACCTAGCTGACTGTTTCTTTTTGCAACTAAATTAGATAGCTTACAGTGCCCCAGTGAACCTAATTCGAGTATAGAAATTTGAAACTGCGATTCAAGCTGAGATACAACTGGCACTTGGATATTTTTTAATACTGGCTTGTCAGGTGCATCTCCTAACACGGTATTTAAACGGGCTTTGTAATCTTCATTTATATCAACAGCGTGCTCAGTACACGCTGATAGAATAAGCAAACAACTAATCAGTAACCATTTTTGCAAGACGAGACCTCACACTAAGTAAGAGTAAAAAGGCGGCAACAGATAAACCAAGGATAATGCCAATCCAAAACCCTTTCGCGCCCATTGGTGCACCCAGCCAATTTGTTTTTGCAAGCACATAGCCCAGCGCGAAGCCAATCAACCAATAAGAGACAAAAGTGATACCCATGATAGGCTGAGTATGTTTAAGGCCTCTGAGTACACCGCTGGCTGCAACTTGAAGGGCATCTGGTAACTGATAAAAACAAGCTAATATGATGATCCCCATTGCTAACTGAGCAACTTGTTCGTTTTGAGTATACAAGTAAGTAACTGGCTCTCTGAATATAAATGTAACGAGTGCGACAAAGAAAGCGATCATTGCCGCTAAACAAAAACTCGTAAAAATGGCCGTTTTAAGTTGTGCGTATGCTTGTTGGCCTGAAAGGTTACCAATACGGATCGCAATGGCCATAGAGAGACTTAAAGGCATCATAAATAACACGGCTGTGACACTCGCGGCAATCTGGTGTCCTGATACCATAATGGCACCTAAATCAGCAATAAACAGTGGAATACATGCAAATAAAGTGACTTCAAAAAAGGTCGCCATTGAAATTGGAAAACCAAGTTTAGTCAGATAAAACATGGATTTAAAGTTAGGTTTTTCAAAGCGGCTTACCAGCCATCGGCCTTTCAGTTTTTTGCTATTGAAACTATAGATAATTTGGCTCAACGCCATCGCACATGCGACTAGACTTGTAGCGACACCACAGCCAGCTGCCCCCATCGCCGGCATGCCTAACTTTCCGTATATAAAAATATAGTTAGCTACTATGTTTACCAACAGCCCGATAATGCTGATATAAAAAGTAACTTTAGTCAGCCCAATGCCTTCTGAAACGTTACGGTAAACGTTAAACAACAAAAATCCTAAAACGCCCCATTTTACATATTCAATATAGGCTTGCGAGGTGTTAATGATTTCAGCTTTCGCACCAAGTTTAGAAAAAATATAAGGGGTAATAAGAGGGAACAGAAAGACCAATGCACTTAATATGGCAACTAAAAATAAGCTTTGTTGAAAGTAGTGTTTTATCCCTTTTTTGTCTTTAGCGCCATGGCAGTGGGCAACCACGCTGGTCAACGCCAATAAGATCCCCTGCAAAGAAAAAATAACCGGGTTTAATACCCCAGTTGCAATCGATAAAGCTGCGAGGTCATTGGCACTAACTTGGCCGGCCATCATGGTGTCTACCACAGACATCAAAACAAGAATGATCTGTGCAAAAAATACAGGTATGGCAAGTTGTAGAAGGCGTTTGGCTTCCCAAAGACTAAATTTCATAAGGTACTACGGTAAAAAACCATAATTCTAATCTGGTTATAAGCTATAAGCTATCAAAAGAGATAAATAACTTAAATGATCGCTTACTGCAGCTATTTCGTTCCTGTATGATTGCCTTATTAAGATAGAGGAGTATTCATGTTTACAGGCATTATTCAAACAAAAGCGAGTGTAATTTCAACAAACCTAAATGGTGGTGTACTTAGACTGGTATTGTCAGTTGGTTCTGAATACTTACAACACCTTAATTTAGGAGCAAGTATTGCAATCAATGGATGTTGTTTAACCGTCGTAAGTTATGAATTAAACCCGCAAGATGTGGTTGGGCAAGCGACTTTTGATGTGATTGAAGAAACGCTGAAGCTCACCAATCTTGGCGAGTTAAAACGTGGTATGTTTGTAAACTTAGAACGCTCGGTAACATTTGGCACTGAACTCGGCGGCCATATCGTTTCAGGTCATATTCACTGTACGGCAGAAATTGAAGATATTGTTGTGAGTGGCAATAACTGCAAAATCTTGCTTGATTTACCTAAAGCGTGGTTGAAGTACATAGTGTATAAGGGCTTTGTATGTATTAATGGTGCAAGCTTGACGGTGGGAGAAATGACTGACACTGGGTTCTGGCTACACTTAATCCCAGAAACCTTGTCGATCACCAACCTTGGACTTGCACAAGTAGGCGATAAACTTAATATTGAGGTTGATCAGCAAACCTACACAATAGTAAATACAGTAGAAAAGTATATGCAAAAGCATATTCAATAATGGTTTATGCGAACAGATCTAAAAGATCTGTTCGTCATCGCTATCTACATGTAGCTCTAATTTATTTTGTGCATAGTCAATATGCATATTCAAGTGAATGGGGTTGCAACACGCAGCACAATCTTCATACATATCTTGATCGCCTTCGCTAGCATCTAAACTGACAAATACATGATGGCCACAATGTGGACAGCTAATACGTTGTTGATATAAAGACTTCATTGAAGCCTCCATAAATCAAAGAATGTAATTTAAATATAGCAGCTGTCATGAGAATTACATTGTTGTTAAAAGATGTATAATTTAAAGCTGTTCAAGTATGTGTTTTATTTTTTCTTTCGATTGATTTATATAATCTCCAGAGAAACGGTTAGCTAACACTAAAAGTGGGTAGAGTTGGTAAATATCTTTCAAGATAGGCGATAAATTTATCGCAGAGATTGACTGATACCCAGCATAAAACTCATCAGGCAATGTAGCGAACAGTTCGGCTGTTGCAATATCAACAAGCTTATCACCGTAATAACAAGCGGGATCAAGCAACATGGGCCTACCATGATAGAAACGAATATTTCCTTTCCAAAAGTGACCATGCAGTAAAGAAGGTGTAATGTGATGAGGGATATGGGGTTTTATGATATGTACAAATTCATCAATATCGACCAGTTTTATTCCTTGCTCTGATAAGAGTTGCAGTTGCCAGCCAAGGCGTTCTTCAGCAAAGAATATGTGCCATTTCTTATGCCACTGATTTGGCTGAGGTTGGTCAATAACGTAGTTATCTTCATCTGAGCCAAACATTTCTTGCTCACACTTTATGTGCATTTTTGCTAAGGTTTGCCCGCATAAATACCAATTATCCTGAGATGTTAAATCTTCTAGAAACTCTAATACGATAAATGCAAACTCTTTTGAGGTGCCCAGTGTTATTGTGTCTGCAATGATGAAATCAGAATCTCTGGTGAGGGTATCTCTGGCGTGCTTCTCGGCTTCGAAAAGTTCAATTTGCTCTATTGGGGCAACTTTGACTAAAAAGCAGTGGTTATCATCAGAAATCTTGTAGTGCTTGAAAGCAGAGTGTGTAGTAATTGCGTGTTTTTGGGTTAATTCAAAAGAGGTATGAATGGCCGCGGAAACTTGTTGTTTGACACATTGCCACATAAGACAGCTCAGCTTTTTCGATTTGAATACTAAAACTATGGTTTAAATTTCAAATAACTCAATAAAAGCAAACAAAAATATCCATGATATTTGTGATTGAATCTGTATTTTGTGCAAAAGCATAGTTACAATCCGTGTCCTTAACATGGGAGGACAAATGAATAAGAGCTACATTACTAACATAATTGCATGTCTACTGGTTTTTATTGGCTATTTTTACCCTCAACCGATTTTATTTTCAGTTGGTATATTTGCTTTGTCTGGTGCAATGACAAACCTTATTGCAATCCATATGTTGTTTGAAAAAGTCCCTTTTTTATATGGCAGCGGTGTTATCACGCTAAAGTTTAAAGAATTTAAAGCATCAATACGCTCGCTCATTCTGGAGCAATTCTTTACCAAAGAAAAAATAGAATCGGTATTAGAAAGTCAAGGTGACGTAGATCTCAAACCTGTTATTGAGAAAGTAGATTTAAGCCCAGCCTTCGATAAGTTAGTCACTGTGATTGAAGGGTCTCAATTTGGTCCGATGCTAGGTATGTTCGGCGGTAAAGAAGCCTTAGAGCCAATGCGTGAGTCATTCACTGAGAAGATGCAAGGGGCGATAATAGAGATTACCGAAGAAGAAAAATTTAAGCACATATTAAAAGACGAACTATTTAGCCATGGTGGCTCAGATAAAATTTTTTCAACCATTGAAAAAGCAGTCGATGGCAGACTTGCAGAGTTAACACCTGTGATGGTGAAAGACATTATTCAAAATATGATAAGAACTCATTTGGGTTGGTTAGTTGTTTGGGGCGGTGTATTTGGCGGGTTGTTCGGTTTAGCCGCTGCGGTTTTAGGTTAGAGAATAGAATGCGTCAAATAAGATAATTTGACGCATTTTGTTTGTAAAGCATATAAATCATACCCGCAGTTATCTTGAACCAGCAACAACCAGTACTTTCTGAGCGCGTTTAGCTGCTAAGTCTCGAATCGTGGTTACAGTATTCAAATCAAGGTTTAGAAATTTAGCACTGTTTTCTAAATCATAAGTTGCGGCAAATTTAGCGACGCTTAAATCATTACAGGTTAACTTGTTTACTAGTAAGTGCTTTTTAATGCGCACATCTTTCATTGTTTGCGAGAGTGTTAGTTTGTCGTCTTTCGCAACTGCCATACATAGTTGAGTGCCAATTGAGTTGTCAGCAGCTGTAAATTCAGTTGCATTTGCATTAGTTGCTACAAATGTTGATGTTACTAGAAGTAAAGTTGCACCTAATGTAGTTAAAGTATTCATCATTTTGCTCCATGTGTTTATGAGATACAGGTTTAGTATCGCCTGTTCTTAAATAGAATGCTGTAAAACAAAATCGACAGAATGTAATGAAATGTGTTTTATATTTCTAGACGTTTAAGTTTATGTTTTATTTGGTTTTTATAGTTCTGAAATGTAAATTAAACACTGAAAAAAATTGTAGATATTTCATTGTTAACAGCCTGTTTTCATAATTTGTACCTTATATTATCTGAAAGTATTTATTTGCAACGGTGAATGGCAAAATGTGTCATTTACGACATACTTTTCGGTAATTCTTACAACTCACTTTTTAAACCTTTTTATATTTAAGCTTGTTATATGGCGTAAAAATGTAATATTTCATCGTAAATCATTGCAGTGACAGTTACACACGTCGTAACCTATTAATGACAAACTAAAATCAACAAACTGAGATAATCTTATGCAAAAATTTGCAATGTCTTCGGTTGTACTTGCACTTGCTGCAGCTTTATCTGGATGTCAGGATAAAGGCCCGCAAAAAGAGTTTGTATCAATCGAAAAAAATCCATATCCGAGTACTTATAAACCAGTATCAAATAAATCAGTGTTAATTACTGATGCGACTGTTCTGACTGGTACGGGTGAGCGTTTAGAAAGTGCTGATGTATATATTGTTGACGGAAAGATTCAACAAGTAGGCAAAGACTTAGCCGTTCAAGCTGATACTACAGTAAATGCAGCTGGTAAATGGGTAACACCAGGTATCATAGATGTTCACTCGCATCTTGGAGCATACCCAAGCCCATCGGTTGAGTCACACCAAGATGGTAATGAAATGATCAGCCCGAACACTGCTGAAGTATGGGTTGAGCACTCGGTATGGCCACAAGATCCTGGTTTCAACCGTGCTCGTGAAGGCGGTATTACTACGTTACAAATCTTACCAGGTTCAGCTAACTTGTTTGGTGGTCGTGCAGTAACACTAAAAAATGTGCCAGCACATACCATGCAGGCAATGAAATTCCCTGATGCACCATACGGTCTAAAAATGGCATGTGGTGAGAACCCGAAACGTGTTTATGGCCGTAAAGGCGTTGCGCCATATACGCGTATGGGTAACATGGCTGGCTACCGTCAAGCTTGGATCGAAGCAACTGAATATAAAGCGGCTTGGGAGCAATATGAAGCTGCTTATAAAGCAGGTTTGAACCCAACAGCCCCTGAGCGTGATATTAAGTACGATACGTTACGTGGTGTATTAGACGGTGAAATTCTGATCCATAACCACTGTTATAAAGCAGAAGAAATGGCGATGATGATCGACCTATCTAAAGAGTTTGGTTATCACGCTGGTACTTTCCACCACGGTATTGAAGCGTATAAAGTCGCTGACTTGCTTGCCGAAAACGGCAACTGTGCGGCGCTTTGGCCAGATTGGTGGGGCTTCAAGATGGAAGCGTATGACATGGTTCAAGAAAACGTGGCTATCGTTGATGCAGTTAAGAACTCATGTGCTGTTGTTCATTCAGATTCAGACACGACAATTCAGCGTCTAAACCAAGAAGCTGCAAAAATCATGTACACAGCGAACCAAAATGGTTTCAACCTAACTGAAGAACATGCAATTAAGTGGATCACTTACAATGCAGCTAAATCACTAGGTGTTGCAGATAAAACAGGTTCACTTGAAGCGGGTAAACAGGCTGATGTTGTAATTTGGGATAAAAATCCGTTCAGCGTATACAGTAAAGCACAAGAAGTTTACGTTGATGGTGCAAAAGTATATGACCGTAACGATGAAAAGTATCAAGCAGTCAGTGACTTTATGCTAGGTCAGCGATAGGAGTAAAGCATGAAAAAGTTTAATTTATCTTTAGTAACGGGTGCTTTACTTGCGAGCTCTACAGTATTTGCACAAGTTACGGCAATTACGAATGCCACAGTTCATACGATGACTGATAAAGGTGTACTTAAAGACGCCACAGTACTAATCGAAGACGGAAAAATCATTGCCATTAACCCATCATCAGTTTCAGCAGACGTAACTATCGATGCGCAAGACAAAATCTTAACGCCGGGTTTCATTGGTTCAATGAATCAAGTGGGATTGGTTGAAGTTGGAGCCGTTTCACGTTCAAACGATGGCTATGACAAGAAAGCGAGTGCAATGTTTGATGCAAGCACAGCATTCAACCCTCGCTCTTCGTTAATTCCTTATGCGCGTAAAGGTGGTCTAACACAAAACGTGGTTGTACCACGTGGTGGTGAGAGCATTTTCTCAGGTTTAAGCTTTGTAACAGACCTTACTGGTGACTTTGAAAGTGTTACAGCTACAGAGACAGCCTTGATTGTGCGTTTAGGTGCAAAGAGCAGTGGTTCTCGTGCAGTGTCTTTAAAGCAGCTAGTTGACAAACTTGAAGGTCAACAAAAGAAATTAGCTAAGAAAGACAAAAAAGAGGATAAGAAAGACGAGCCTAGTAAAGAAGAGCAGGTTTTAACAAAAGTTCTTAAAGGCGAGCTACCTGTTATTACTAAAGTATCTCGTGCATCAGACATTTTAGAGTTGTTAAAGGTTAAAAAGCAGTTTGGCTTAAACCTAGTACTTTGGAATGCTGAAGATGCGCCTTTGGTAAAAACTCAGATCTCTGAAAGCAAAACGCCGGTTATCTTAAGCGCTGTTAGCAATTTACCTAGTGACTTTGATTCGCTTCACGCAAGTCTTGAAACGGCGGGTGAGCTTGAAAAAGCGGGTGTTAAAGTTCTTTTAGCAGTGGGTTCAGACTCAAGCCACAATGTCTATCAGCTACGTTTTGATGCGGGTATTGCTGTTGCAAATGGCATGAGCCATGACGGTGCATTAAAAGCAGTAACAAGCAATATTGCAGATGTATTTGGTCTGAATGCAGGTAAAGTAGCTAAGGGTCAACGCGCTGATTTAGTACTTTGGAGCGCAGATCCATTTGAATTCAGCACAAGTATTGAATCAATGTGGATCAACGGTGAAAAAGTGAATACAAATGATTCACGCCATGACAAGTTACGTGACCGTTACAATACGCCTTCAGATATGCCACGAGCATATACTAAGTAAGGTCTAAAAAATGAGAAAGGGCTGATAATCAGCCCTTTTTTTATAACTAAATTTTGGTTAGATGCTTAAATACACCGTGCAGGTTTTGGTAGACCAGCTATTTTTGTCGCCTGTTTAGCTGGACCTTTTGGAAATAGTTTATATAAATACATACTATTACCTTTATCTTCACCAAGCGCTTTGGCCATGGCTTTCACGAGCATACGGATTGCAGGGCTGGTGTTGTACTCTTCATAAAAGTCTCTGACAAAACGCACAACTTCCCAATGTGCTTCTGATAGCTCGATATTTTCTTCCGCAGCAATAATAGGCGCTAATGATTCGCACCACTGTGTATGGTCAAGTAAGTAACCTTGCTTATCGGTCTCTATTTGGGTGTTATTAAATTCGATCATATTACCAATTTACTGTGTTGTTGGTGGTGATTAGCTCGACCCAAGTTGAGTCGTCAACTAAGTTAACAGCGTCTGAAGTTTCAATATTTCGAAGCTCAACACATGTTTTTAATAAATATATATTCTTCACTTGTAGTGACATAAACGCGTGCCAATCAAAGCAAGCATCACCGGTTAATAAAAGCTGGTTAGCGTCATTTTGTATCAGCTCAATTGTCGTGGCGCTATAGTTACTGAATGGCTTTGAGAAAATATGAACAGTACTCATGATAAAACCACCGTATGATCTTGGTTAGAAATTAGTGATTGTTGCTTTTCTGAAGAGAGTGGGGTGACGTCGATACTTAAATTATCGGAAGTCATCGCATACTTTTTAAGGCTTTCAGCACACACATAGACTTGTTCAACATCATAGATTTCAAGCGTCTTAAGGGTTTTAAAAAAATCTTTTAAACCTGAATTTGAGAGATTATAGCCAGCTTTTAAAGCTAAAACAGCGTCATCTTTAAATAGCCAACTGATGTTTTGCTCAATGGCTGCGAAAATTAAGCACGTATCCAATGATTCGCGAATATGCATTTTATCGAAGGGGGCTTTATTGCTGATGACTAAAATATTCTTCATTTGAATTGCACCCATTTATCAGCTTTTGCTGCCAACATTGAAAACTCAGCCAGACCTGCAACTTTAAAGCTACCCGTGTCATCTATATCAATGCCACGTTTTTCTGCTGCAGTGACGCACAGTAAAATAGGAATGTTTAAAGCATGAAGTGATTGCCAAGTCTCTACGAGAGGGAACTCATCACTAGCGAGTTGAATATTTTGGTTGGCGTGATACACCCCATCTTGGTATAAGAAAATACAATCAATTTGGTGACCAGCTTGTAAAGCAGCATCAACAAATCGTTTTAAAAGGAATACATTGTGGTGATCATCTACACCAGAATGCAGTGACAAGACGAAATTACGCAAATTTTTCTCATAAAAAAAGCCCCATATGGGGCTTATTTTAACAAAACTTATGACTTAGTCATCATTTGACATGCCAAGAAGTTGAAGTAGTGATACAAACAGGTTGTAGATATTAAGGTAAAGACTTACCGTTGCCATTACATAGTTTGTTTCGCCACCGTTAATGATACGGCTTGTATCGAATAAAATCATACCTGACATCAGCAATACAACAGCAGCGTTTATAGCCATAAATGCAACTGAGCTACCAATGAAAAGGTTTACTAGGCTTGAGATTACAACCACGATTAAACCAACAGTTAAAAAGCCGCCCATGAACGAGAAGTCTTTTTTAGTTGTTAACGCGTACGCTGAAAGACCGAAGAAAATCAGTGCAGTAGAACCTAGCGCTTGAGTAATAAGTAGGCCGCCATTCGGCATTGCTGCGTAATGAGCAAGTAGAGGACCTAAACCAAAACCCATAATACCAGTGAAAAGGAATACTAGACCGATTGCTGATGATGAATTGGCTTTTTTCTGAATTACGAAGATCAAACCAAAACCAATCAACGAGCAAACCAGGCCAGTGAAGCGTGGTAATGCCATTGTCATTGAAATAGCGGCAGTCACTGCACTAAATGCCAGTGTCATAGCCAATAGGAAATAAGTATTTTTTAAAACCTTGTTCGTTTCAATTGTCGACATGACCGGTTTAGCGGCGCCGTACGAATGATTGAATGCCATGGTTAAACTCCTTAAATGAAACAAATGTTCCGATAAATGAACTACCTAAGAGTATCAAGTCTTATAAATGTGGGCAAATATAGTTATTCAAATACCCGATCGGTTTTTTTTGGGTCAAACACAATAAAAACCTGACTTCGATATACTGAATGCCCATTTTCGCTGAAATAACGAACGTTGTGTCCTTTTTTTGCTCGGTTAAACAAAAAGTTGAAAAAAAAGCTTCACAACTGCCTCAGCTTTCCCTATTATTCGCCCCGCTGCGGAGAGATGGCTGAGTGGTTGAAAGCACCGGTCTTGAAAACCGGCATACGTTAATAGCGTATCTAGGGTTCAAATCCCTATCTCTCCGCCACTAATTTTGACTTTTTGAACAATCAAAAAGTTCCAACTTCGGAGAGATGGCTGAGTGGTTGAAAGCACCGGTCTTGAAAACCGGCATACGTTAATAGCGTATCTAGGGTTCAAATCCCTATCTCTCCGCCACTTATTCATAGAATAAGTAAGCCGCTAGATTACTAGCGGCTTTTTTTTGCCTTTCACTCTCTCACTTGGCTAGAGCTTAGACTAAAGTCCACTGGTTATTTGTACGTTTTCATACACTCTCTAATTCATACAATAAAAAGAAGGGTGAGATTCAATGAAACAACAACTGGCTAAAAGTGTGGCAATGTCACTACTGGCTCCTGTAATTGTAGGGACAACGTTAGGGGTATACTACGCACTGAGTGTAGAAAGCGGTGGAGCAAAAATGTTTTTTTCTTTGTTGATGAGTGCCATTGCGAATGCGCATATAGTCGGACTTTCAATGGCGTTACTTGTCGTCCCTGGTTATATGCTCATGTATAAATATAATAAAGTTCAATATTCAGGTGTCTTGACTCTAGGGATGCTTGGCGGAGCCTTATTTAGTTTCTTGTTTTCAGCTTCAGCAGATATGGTATTTTTAGTCAATACAGTGATGGCTGCACTTGCTTCGGGTCTTTTTTTATATGGCTTAAGGCGCTTTAATTAACGTACAGCCTGAAAACTAACCAATTAATGCTCTGTTTTTCAGTTTATTAACAGTTTTTCTGCTGAAAAGGTTTTAATTCTTAACGCTAAAGAGTACCTTAAGCATTTGAACATTTTATTTTGATGAGTCGAATGCAAAAAACAGACTTCTATCAATCTTTGGCCAAGCAGGCCGAAGGTTTGATCAGCGACGAAAAAAACGCAATCGCAAACATGGCAAACCTCAGTGCTTTGCTTTTTACATCGTTAGATGACGTTAACTGGTCAGGTTTCTACTTAATTGATACGCCTGACGAGTTAGTGTTAGGGCCTTTCCAAGGTAACCCTGCATGCATCCGTATTCCGGTTGGAAAAGGGGTATGTGGTACTGCAGCACACTCGAAAAGTACACAACTTGTTGAAGATGTGCACGCTTTTGCAGGTCATATCGCCTGTGATGCAGCGTCAAACTCTGAAATTGTTGTACCTGTTTTCAAAAACGGTGAAGTATTTGGCGTATTAGATATTGATAGTCCACTGCATGCTCGCTTTGATTTAGATGACCAAGCAGGTCTTGAACAAATTGTGAAGATTTTTGAGGCCACACTTTAGTGAAAGACCTTTTAAATGTACAAGATTATCTTTTTGCCATTCATGACGTTGGTGATTGGGAAGGAGAAGAAGAACAGGTAGCTGAAACCTTAAATGAACTAATTCATTTTGCATGGGATATGCTACCTGATGATGTAGATTGTGAAACAATCGATAATTTGATTAACGGTATCTGGGAACATCTTCGTGGTGATTTAGCACTGATTGAGGCTGAATTTGAAGAGTTAACAGATTGGGTTACTCACTATATTCATTCATCACTAGATGAACAGGTATAACAAATAGGTTAAACATGGAAACCACAAACAAGCTAAAAGACATTAATGAAGTACTGGAGTTCTTATTTAAAGAATTTCCTAACTGCTTCAAGAAAAAAGACGGTATTAAACCGTTAAAAGTTGGTATTTTTAAAGACGTTGCTGAACGTATTGAAGGTTCAGAAGTTGTAAGTAAAACGCAAGTTCGTCAAGCACTTCGCAAGTACACTTCAAATTGGCGTTATTTAGAAGCCGTAACTAAAAATGAATTCCGCGTAGACCTAGATGGTAATGATGCTGAAAAAGTGGAACAAGAGCACATTGAACACGCTCAAAAAGCACTTGAAGAAAGCCGTGCAAAAATGGCCAAGCGTAAAAAGCCACAGCGTCCTCGTCAACAAGACGGTGACACAAAATCTTACAAAAAGAAACCGCATGGTCAGTCACGTTCTAACGACAAAGGCGCTAGAGTTAACAAGAAGCCTGCAGCTCAACAAGCAAAACGTAGCTCAGGAAAAGTTGAACCTTTGCCAGCTTCTGAAGTCAAGGTTAATAACAAAGTAAAAGTTAAACTTGGTCAGGCCCTTGTTAATGCGACCATTACTGAAGTAAACAAAGACGAAGTTCATGTTGAACTAGTAACTGGTATGCAAGTTAAAACAAAAGCTGACAGCTTATTTATCGTTTAAGGAGTAGTGTATGAGTAAAAAGTTTTCGCTCATTCCCGTTGTCGCTGCACTCATCTCTAGTGCTTCTTTTGCTGCAGTTGATGCTGTTACAGCGAAGGATATTCCCGTATTAAAGCAAGAGGCTCAGCATACAACAGCAAGTAAAAGGGTGACTAACTTATTTACTCGACAGCATTACAAGCGATTTAGTTTCAATGACGCGCTGTCAGAGCAAATTTTTGATAGATATGTTGAGTCTTTAGATTTCAGTAAGTCTATCTTTTTGCAATCTGACATTGCGCGTTTTGAAGCGAAAAAAAAGCAATTTGACGATGCCCTTATGTCAGGCAAACTTGACTTTGCTTATGACTTATTCAACTTAAGCTTACAACGCCGTTTTGAACGCTTTCAATACGCCATCTCGCTGCTAGATAAAGAAATGACTTTTGATAAAGAAGATGCATTTTACTATGACAGAGAAGAAGCTGAGTTTGCTAAAACACAAGACGAATTGAATGAGTATTGGCGTCAACGCGTAAAATCTGATGCGTTACGTTTAAAACTGACAGGCAAAACGTGGCCTGAAATTAAAGAATTACTGACTAAACGTTACAACAATGCGTTAAAACGTTTAAGTCAAACCGACAGTGAAGATGCATTCCAAGTCGTGATGAATGCGTTTGCGCGAAGCATTGAAGCACATACATCCTACTTATCGCCACGCAGAGCTGAACAATTCAAGATGGATATGGATCTTGAGTTAGAAGGCATTGGCGCAGTACTTGGTTATGATGAAGACTACACTGTTATTCGTTCACTTGTGCCTGGTGGTCCGGCAGACAAGTCTGAAAAGATTAAGCCAGATGATAAAATTGTTGGTGTGGCTCAAGAGGGTGAAGAATTTGTCGATGTTATCGGCTGGCGTTTAGATAACGTTGTTGATCTGATCAAAGGTCCCAAAGGCACTAAAGTTCGTCTTCAGTATTTAAAAGGTTCAGATACCCATGGCACGCCTAAAGTGGTTGAAATTGTTCGAGATAAGATCAAGCTAGAAGATAGAGCCGCAAAATCTGACGTTTTTGAAGCAAAATATTCTGATTTAACTTCAAAAATCGGTGTGATTGAGATCCCAAGTTTCTATAACAACTTATCTAAAGACGTTAAGGTCGAACTAACAAAGTTAAAAGAACAAAACGTTGATGGTATTGTGATTGACCTTCGTCAAAATGGCGGTGGTTCATTGTATGAAGCTACGCAATTGACTGGCTTGTTCATCGACCAAGGTCCAGTTGTTCAAATTCATACAGCATACAATCGAGTAGAAGCTCAAAAAGACAGAGACGGCATTACTTTTTATGATGGTCCAATCACTGTACTTGTAGACAGATATAGCGCATCGGCATCAGAAATTTTTGCTGCAGCTATTCAAGATTACGGTCGTGGTATTGTAATTGGTGAGCAAACGTTTGGTAAAGGTACAGTGCAGCAGCACCGACCTCTTGCAAAAAACTATGACTTGTTCAGCAATGCCCTCGGCAGCGTAACTTACACAATTGCGAAGTTTTATCGTATTAACGGCGGTAGCACGCAACATAAAGGTGTCGTACCTGACATTTTATTACCTTCGGCTATCGAACCTGAAGAGTGGGGTGAGAGTCAAGAGGACAATGCGTTGCCTTGGGATAAGATTAAGCAAGCGAAATATAAGAGTTTAGATAACTTAAACCCGCTTGTAACATATTTAAACGAAAAGCATGCATTACGTGTGGCGCAAGAGCCTGAATTTAATTATGTATTGGCAGATATAGCTCGTTATAACGAAGAAAAAGATAAAAACTTTATCTCTTTAGTTGAATCTCAGAGACTAAAAGACAGAGAGGAATCAGAACAGCGTTCATTAGCGAGAACAAATGAAAGATTAAAACGTCTTGGTTTAGAACCAGTGAAAGACTTAGACGATGTGCCCGATGTAATCTCTGAACTTGACCCTTATTTAGAAGAAGCGGCTCTGATCACTCAAGATTTAATCAGATATGGGCGATTAGCTAAGAATAACCTTCAGAATTAAGCGAGAACCTATTCAATAAAGGCGCTTCGGCGCCTTTTTTATTACTCTAAGCAATATGTTTTGTTATTATTGGAATAAGTACGTAATTTTTTCATAAAAGAAGATTACCGTAAGTAAGGCCAGTCTTAAAATAGAGCATTCAATTAAAAAGATTGGTATAGCTTCCACACGAAAAACTGAGCTTTTGCTAAAACACTGAGAAGATGTCAGTGCTTTAGCAAATATTCAATCGTGTAAATGATATAAAAATAAAAACGGCCTTGAGCCTTTTGTATATTAATTAGAGCAAGGTCCACCTTGCCGGGAGAACCCAGTTGAAACAACAAAAGCAAGCATCATTTCTTGATGCATTTATACCAATCTTTGTATTGGTCTGTTTATTAGGCTCTGCAGTGTATCTGTATGGTGATAACTCTTCATCAGGCCCTAATCAAATTGCGCTTCTTTTTGCCACATTTACAGCTGCCCTCGTTGGCTTAAAAAATGGCTACACTTGGCGTTTATTAGAAGAGGCAATGATCAAAGGCATCACCTTATCTTTGGGCGCGATATTAATCCTTCTGATGGTTGGTGCTTTAATTGGCACGTGGTTGCTATCAGGAACTGTCCCGACATTAATCTATTACGGGTTACAAATAATCAGTCCACAATGGTTCTATGCAGCGAGTTGTCTAATTTGTGGGATTGTTGCAATGAGTATCGGTTCTTCGTGGACGACTGCTGCCACCATAGGTGTCGCTTTACTTGGTGTTGCAACAGGTCTTGGTTTAGATCAAGTTGTCACAGCGGGTGCGGTAATCTCAGGCGCATATTTTGGTGATAAATTAAGCCCGCTTTCTGAAACAACGAATTTAGCCCCAGCTGTTGCTGGCAGCGACCTTTTTGAACATATTCAACATATGCTTTGGACGACGGTACCAAGCTTTGTAATTGCGATGATCATCTTTGTCATCATGGGATTCAGCGCAGATGTATCAAGTGATATTGGTCGCATTGATGACATTGTTTCAATTTTAAATGCCAACTTCAATATTAATCCTATGATGTTGGTTCCTTTAATTGTCTTGCTAGTTTTGGCTTATAAAAAAATGCCAGCCTTTCCGGCAATTTCAATCGGTGCAGTGATCGGTGCTGTTTGGGCACTTATTTTTCAATCAGATCTACTAGCCACGCAAGTTGATGTATCTCAAGGGCAATTAGTTGGTTACTTTAAACTCGTTTGGGCGACATTCTATGATGGTTTCGCAATTCAAACAGGTGACAGCACCATGGATGACTTATTAAGTGGTGGCGGTATGGCTGGCATGCTAACAACGACATGGTTGGTCATGACAGCTTTGATGTTCGGTGCCATTATGGAAAAGACAGGCTTACTAGAAGTGTTTGTAAGAAGTATTTTAAGAGTGGCACGCAGTACTGGCTCGTTGATAGCGTCAACGATTGCAACTTGTTTCGGTACGAACTTAATTGCCGCTGATCAATATATCGCCATTGTTGTACCTGGACGTATGTTTAAAGAAGAATATAAAAAACGTGGGTTGAAAAGTGTGAACTTATCAAGAACACTTGAAGATGGTGGTACAATTACCAGCCCATTAATCCCATGGAATACATGTGGTGCGTATATGCAAAGTGTATTAATGATCAATCCACTCGACTACGCAGTCTATGCCTTCTTCAACTTAATTAATCCATTCTTGGCAATAATCTATGCGTACATAGGCATTAAGATTTTAAAAATTGAGCCAAAACAGTTAGACAAAGAACAAGCATAATCCATGCATAATGATTAGCCCTTTTTAAAGGGCTAACTCTTTTAAGGAATTCGATATGCAAAGCCAGCCTCAAGCTAAGTATTTAAAAGATTATCAAGCACCTTCTCACACAGTAACTAATTTTGAGTTAACCGTAGAATTAGATCCAACAGATACCAAGGTAGTCAGCAAAGCACTTTATTCAGCAGCGAAAGCAGTCTCTGAGCTTTGTCTAGATGGTGTTGAATTAAACTTGATCTCGGTTAAAGTGAATGGTCAATTATTTAAAGATTTTGTTCAAACTGAGACATCATTAACGCTCAAGAATCTTCCAAATGAATTCACACTAGAAATTGAGAACACGATTTCTCCTAGTACAAATACATCATTAGAGGGCCTTTATCTTTCAGAAGGTGCTTATTGCACTCAGTGTGAGGCTGAAGGCTTTAGAAAAATCACGTATTTCTTAGATAGACCCGATGTGTTAACTGATTACTTAGTAACAATTATTGCTGATAAAGATATTCCTTACTTGTTATCTAATGGCAATAAAATCGAAGAGGGCACTTGGCCTGACGGACGTCGTTTCACTAAGTGGCAAGATCCACATAAAAAGCCGAGTTATTTATTCGCCCTTGTAGCCGGTGATTTTGATGTTCTTAGAGATAACTTTGTGACCAGAAGCGGTCGTGAAGTTGCGCTTGAGATTTTTGTTGATAAAGGCAATTTAAATAAAACACCTCATGCAATGGCATCGCTAAAAAATGCCATGAGGTGGGATGAAGAACGATTTGACCTAGAGTACGATCTAGATATCTATATGATAGTGGCTGTTGACTTCTTCAATATGGGGGCAATGGAAAATAAAGGATTAAATGTCTTTAACAGTGCTTGCGTTTTGGCAAATCAACAAACAGCAACAGATCGTGACTATCACACAATCGAATCAATTGTTGGCCACGAATATTTCCATAATTGGACGGGTAACCGTGTTACTTGCCGCGATTGGTTTCAGTTGTCTTTAAAAGAAGGTTTGACAGTATTTAGAGATCAAGAGTTCAGTAGTGACCTTGGCTCACGCGCGTTGAATCGAATCGACGCGGTTATGGCGATGAGAACACATCAGTTTGCTGAAGATGCAGGCCCAATGGCTCACCCTATACGTCCAGAAAAAGTGATTGAGATGAATAACTTTTATACTGTGACAGTTTATAACAAGGGGGCAGAAGTCATTCGAATGATGCACACCTTGTTAGGTGAAGCTAATTTTCAAAAAGGCATGAAACTTTATTTTGAACGTCACGATGGCCAAGCTGTTACATGCGATGACTTCGTTGCGGCTATGAGTGATGCCAGTGGAAAATGCTTAGAGCAATTTAAACTTTGGTACCGTCAGTTTGGTACGCCAACGGTTCAAGTCGAAACCTCTTATAATGCTGAGCAACAAACCTTCACATTGAAACTGAATCAGATTCATTCTGAAAATGATCCTGTTTCTGAGCCGCTGCATATTCCTTTTGCAATCGAACTTCTTGATACATCAGGCAATTCAATACCGCTTATTTCTAATGGTAAAGATTTCGATGCTGTTATTGAATTGAAAGAAATGAGTGCCGAGTTTACTTTTGAAAATATTTCATCTAAGCCAACGCCTGTATTACTAGAAAACTTTTCTGCGCCTTGTGTTGTAAACTATGACTACGAGGCTGAAGAGTTGATACATATTCTTAGACATGCTTCTAGTGACTTCACGCGTTGGGAAGCGGCCCAGCGTGCGTTCACTATGGAAATTAAACACGCTGTGAACACAATGTCTGGTAATGATTTAGTGAGTATCTCTGATACATTAATTAAGGCGCTTAAATCAATTTTTACTGAAGAAAACACTGACAAAGCCCTTATCTCTGAACTGATCAAACTACCTAATTTTGACACTGTTAGTGCTGAGTTTTCTCCTGTTCCAATCACTGAGCTGGTTCACATCTACAAACAATTCGAACGTCAAATTGCGACACAATTGCAATCAGAACTGATCGCTGCTTATGAAAGTTGCTCAGACTCTGGTGAAATAATTGCTAATGCGGTTGCAGCCAGGAGCTTAAAAGCAACGGCACTGTATTATTTGGCACTTATTGAAAATGATGAGGTAACTGATTGGTTACTTGTAAATAGCCAGCAAGACAATATGACACTCAAATTGTCTGCGCTTAAAGCGGTAAAAAATGCCGATCATAAAATTACTGAACAGTTAATTTCACAATTCGATGCGCAATGGCGACATGATGCTTTAGTCATGGATAAATGGTTTGCACTTCAAGCGACTACAGATAATGATGGCGCGATTGACTTAATAAAGTCTTTATATGATCACCCTTGTTTCGATAAATCAAATCCAAACCGAGTGCGAGCTTTAGTTGGTCAATTTGCGCGCAGTAATCCTGCTCAATTCCATCGTATTGATGGAAAGGGCTATGAACTACTTGCAGATTTATTAATTGAGCTAAATGCAATTAACCCACAGAATGCCTCGAGAATGGTGACGCCGTTTATGTCATGGAAACGTTATGACAGCACCCGTCAGCAATTAATACAGGCTCAGTTACAGCGTATTGCAAGCATTGATAACTTGAGTGATGACTTATTTGAAAAAGTGGATAAGGCATTAAACGCATAAATGATAGAGTACTATTTTTATTTATCTTTAAGCTATGACGAATGCATGGCTTACTATCGAGGCGATTACGAGTTTGTTCAAGTAATCGAAGATGGTGGTAAAAGCATTCGTTTTCCCGCTACACATATTAGACGTTTTGTCAGCACCCTAGGCATAAGGGGGCGGTTTAGACTTTGTCTCACAGACGAAAATAGCTTTATTTCTCTTGATAAAGTGTCTTAAAAACAAAAATTGTATTGTTATTAATAACTTCAAATTTCGGCTGAATAACAATCGATAATTTAGAATAAAATATTAATAGTTTATTGTTCAGCGCATTAAATCGTCATAATTTTGAGAATAGGATTTGTTATAAAGCAGAATTACGTGTTATAAATTATCTGGTAAGACGTCTTACCAAGGGTAAAGTCGTGTCCAGAACAAAAAAATAGTAACTTTTGGTTTAGTGAATTTGAGTTTTTGTACGTTCACTTCTAATGTTACTTCAATATAAAAACAACAACTTGATTAAAATAACCCGCATAGGGGGAACGCATAATGATTAAAAGAGCGCTCTTTGTTCCAAACAAAATAATGCTCGGCTTAGCGGCCACAGTTGCTGTAACAAGTGCAAATGTTTCAGCTGCAAGTTTCCAAGTCGGTGATTTTGACATCACATTCGATTCAACCTTTTCATACGGCCAAAGTATTCGTGTAGAAGATCGCGACTTCCAGTATATTGGTAAAAGTAACCACCCAAGGTTTGATTGGTCTGGTTACAATGCAGGTCTTGGTAATACAAAGTATGGCTCTGCTCAAGTTTGGGCTCAGCCAGGCGCTTATTCAAATAATGGCGACGCTGGTAACCTGAACTTTGATTCTGGTGACACTTTTTCTCAATTAATTAAAGGTACTCACGATTTCAGTATCTCTAAAGATAACTGGGGTATTTTCTCGCGCTTTATGTATTTTAAAGATTTTGCGATGGAAGATGGTGATTTTGCCTATACCAACCCAGTATCAGGTAAAAAAGTAGATCCTTGTGCTGATAAACAAACTAAAGAGCAGGTATGCTCTGACGTGCGTTTATTAGATGCTTTCATTTGGGCTGACTTTGATTTAAATGATGGTCAAAATCCACTTTCTGTTCGACTAGGTCAACAAGTTGTAAACTGGGGTGAAAGCACACTAATCTCTCACGGTATCAATGTAAACCCTGTCGATATTGACCGTTTAAGAGCGCCAGGTTCTGAATTAAAAGAAGCGTTTATTCCTGTCGGTATGTTCTGGGCGTCTTTAGGTATTACTGAAAATGTAACCTTAGAAGGTTTCTATCAGTACCAGTGGCATGAGACCCGTTTGCCTGCATCGGGTAGTTATTTCTCTACAAACGATTTTGCATCTGAAAACGGTTATATGCAAAACGTACAGTTAGGTTTTACGTCAAACCCTGATATTGATTTACACCATTTAACTGAGTCACTTAACAGCCTTTATGCTGATGCAACAGCGGCTTTAATTGCTCAAGGCGTAGAGCCAACTCCTGAATTAGTTGGTCAAACTGCAGCGTCAATGTATATGGCTTACCCAACGAAAGTTGCGCTTAAAGGTAAGGGATTAAACGGTAAGAGTGAACCTAAAGACGCAGGCCAGTATGGTATTCGTCTTGGTATGTTTGCACCTGAGTTAAATGATACAGAATTTGCGCTGTACTACATTAACTATCATAGCCGCCGTCCGCTTATCTCTGGTAAAGCATCAAACTTTGAAGCTGATGTTATTGCACAGGACTTAGCATATATTGCTGCAAACCCAATTGATGAGAATAATGTAACTAATTTAAATGCTTTCACTCAAGCGACTATTACTTACCCTGAAGATATCAAGCTTTATGGTTTAAGCTTTAATACAGCCATTGGTGAAACTGCTTTCTCAGGTGAGTTTTCTTATCGTCAAGACGAGCCTCTGCAGATTGACGACGTAGAGTTACTTTACGCTGGTATGGCTGAACAGCTAGCTTACTCGGGTCTTCGTGAAGATTTCAGCAGTCTGTCTCAGTTAAGTGCAAGAGATGAAGTGAGCTACGTTAAGCCAGGCGAAGTTGCACAAGGTTACATTCTAAAAGACTCTATGCAAGTTCAGTTTACTGCAACGCATTTATTCGGTCCTTCTTTAGGTGCTGATAGCTGGGCTGTAGTTGGTGAAGTTGGTGCTGTAACGATTAAAGACATGCCTAGCTACGACGAGCTTCGCCTGAATGTTGCAGGCACGGGCCGCAGTGGCACGATTGAAGGCTATGGTCCTTTGATTGAGAAGGGAGCTAGGTATGACCTTCTTCATATGGCACTCTCGAATGGGCCAGAAACAAACCCATTCCCAACAGCGTCTTCTTGGGGTTATCGTTTAATAGCGAAGGGTGATTACAATAACCTTTTTGCTGGCGTTAACTTCTCTCCTCGTATTGTGTTCTCACATGATGTAAATGGTACGACGCCAGATCCTATGTATCTATTTGTCGAAGACAGAAAGTCTTTGGGTATGACAATGAACTTCACTTACCAGAATGCTTGGTCATTTGACTTTAGCTACAACACATTCTGGGGTGGCGGTGCAACAAATACCTTTGCAGACCGTGATTTTGTCTCTTTCAATATTAAGTATTCAATTTAAGGGCTTGTTATATGTTTAAAAAACCAAGCATGATCGCAGCAACAATAATAACAATGATGGCTGCTCCATTCGCTCTTGCAGATATGACTGCTGAGCAAGTAGCTAGATTAGGTACGGATTTAACGCCAATTGGTGCAGAAAAAGCGGGCAACGCTGATGGTTCAATTCCGGCATGGACTGGCGGTATTACTAAGCCACCTGCAGGTTTTGAGCCGGGCATGCACCACATTGACCCATATGCAGACGATAAAGTTATTTTAACTATCGACAAGAGTAACCTTGATAAGCATAAAGACTTATTGAGTCCGGGCCAAATTGCACTATTCGAAACGTATCCTGATACCTTCAAAATGAACATTTACCCAACTCGTCGAAGTGCTGCATATCCTCAGTTTGTTTATGACGCAACTAAGAAATATGCACAAACTGCAGAGCTGATTGAAGGTGGTAATGGTATTAAAAATACGGCTATCGGTATTCCATTCCCTGTACCTGCAAATGGTCTAGAAGCAATTTGGAACCACTTACTACGTTACCGTGGTCTATCAATCGCGCGTTTTGGTGGTCAAGCAATGCCTACGGCGTCAGGTTCGTATAACATTATTGGCTTTGATGAAAAGCTACTTGTTAAATATTCTGATCCAGCGGCAACGCCTGAAGCACTTCAAGAGTCGAATGTATTATTCAAGTTCAAGCAAAAAGTAACAGAACCTGCACGACTTGCCGGTACTGCACTTCTTGTACATGAAACAATGGACCAAATCTTAACACCTCGTCAAGCGTGGACCTATAACACGGGTCAACGTCGTGTTCGTCGTGCGCCAAATGTAGCTTATGATGCACCAGGAACAGCGTCAGATAGTCTTCGTACAACCGATGATTTTGATATGTTCAACGGTTCACCAAATCGTTACGAGTGGACTTTAAAAGGCAAAAAAGAAATGTACATTCCTTACAACAGCTATAAGCTTCACAGCGATAAGCTAAAGTATGATGACATTCTTCATGCCGGCCATATCAATCCTGAGCATGTACGTTATGAGAAGCACCGTGTGTGGGTTGTTGAAGCAAATCTTAAAGAAGGTACACGCCATATTTATAAGAAGCGTGTATTCTACATTGATGAAGATAGCTGGCAGATCCATGTAACGGATATTTACGATAACCGTGATCAAATGTATCGCGTTGCGATGGCACATGGTTTGAACTATTACGATGTACCTACGCATTGGAGTACATTAGATGTTTACCATGACTTAAACTCTCGCCGTTACCTAGCTATTGGTCTTGATAACGAAGAGTCTATGTATGACTTCACACAGTCATTCAACGACAATGAGTTTACGCAAAGTGCACTTCGTCGCGAAGGTAAGCGTTAATCTTCAAATAGAAATAAAAAGTGGCTGTCACCCAGCCACTTTATTCAACTTTCAAGACAAGTTTCTTTGTCTTCGACAACAGATGTTCGAGTATTCAGCATGAAATTTAATCAGTACGCGTTTTGCTTAATGGCGGCTTTTTCTTCTTATGAAGCATTATCAGCGCCAGCCACTTCACTTCAAGTTGCAAAACCACATACAACACTATTTGCAGACGTTGATAGCACAGATAATCAAGTCGTTGCAGTTGGCAAGTTTGGCACTATTGTGACTTCAAATGATGGACAGAGTTGGCAACAAGCTGAAGTGCCAGTTCAATCGCTTTTAACCGCTGTCACGATAAAATCTGATAAAGCAGCATGGGCATGTGGTCATGATGCAACCATAGTACATAGTTCAGATAATGGTAAAACTTGGCAATTACAACAGCACTTACCTGGACAAGGCAAGCCATGCTTAGATATTGAATTCATCGATGAGAATACGGGTTTTGCTATTGGTGCCTATGGCATGTTTTATAAGACTGATAATGGTGGCCAAACTTGGCAATCACAATTCATCAGTGATTTTGTGCACCCTGATGACAAAGAATATCTTGAAGAACTAAAGCAGGATGATCCTGAAGCCTATCAAGATGAAATTAAGTTTATTCTGCCGCATTTTAATCGTTTGCTAATACAAGATAACGTTTTTTATCTTGTGGGAGAAATGGGCTTAGTGGGTAAAAGTGAAGACAAAGGCATCTCCTGGCAAAAGTTTGAAGAGTTTTACCCTGGTTCTTTTTTTAGTGTGAACGAAACACCAGATGGACATATTCTGGTTGCAGGACTAAGAGGAAATGCCTTCATTAAGTCACAAAGTGATATTGGTTTCACTGAAATCGACATTGCGAAAACGGCAACAATTAATTCAATTTTGCCATTTAAAGATTCATCTTTACTTTTAGCAAACTCGGGGTTGATCCACGCTTTTAATGGTCACCAGGTTACTAGTGAACAACTGCCTTCAGGTCATGCAATTTTGTCAGCCACCATATTTAATAACAAAGTAATTATGGCAACAGAAAAAGGGCTAATTACTTGGGGAGATAGCAAGTAATGCAAGCTATATTGAATAAACTCGAATATGTCGTATTTCGTCACAGACTCTTTATGGTTTTGGCGTTTATATTCGCCACTATTTTTCTTGGTTACAAAGCAACACATATTCAACTAGACGCCGCGTTTACGAAGAATATTCCTCTGCAGCATGACTACATGAAAGTGTATCTTAAACATGAAAAGCAGTTCGGTGGTGCTAACAGTATTTTAATTTCAGTGTGTGATGCAAATGGCGACATTTTCAACGAACCATTTTTTTCTACACTGAAATCAGTACACGACCAACTTTATTTTATTCCTGGTGTAAATAGACCGTTGGTTAATTCAATCTTTTCACCGAGCGCACGCTTTGTGGAAGTTGTAGAAGATGGCTTCGCCGGTGGACCTATTATTCCTGCTAATTTTGCACCAACAGAAAATGGTTTAGCAGTCGTAAAGCAAAACATTGAAAAAGCTAATGTAGTAGGGCGCATGATTGCCAGTGACTACAGTTGTGCCATGGTAACAGCGCAATTACTAGAGACTGATCCGCAAACGCAGGAGAAGTTAGATACTTTGGCGTTTGCTAAAAAGCTAGAGGATGAAATTCGCAAGCCACTAGAGAATGATAATGTGAGTATTCATATTATTGGTTTTGCTAAAATGGCTGGTGATATCGCAGATGGTGCGAAAGGGGTCGTTTTATTTTTCGTTATAGCTATCGTCTTCACCTTTATCATGGTGTGGTTGTTTTGCAAGAGTTTTAAACTAACGCTTTTACCTATTTTATGTTCGTTGATTGCCGTTATTTGGCAAATGGGCTTACTGGCTACTTTAGGGTTTGGTTTAGATCCTATGTCAATCCTGGTGCCATTCTTAGTGTTTGCAATTGGTGTGAGCCATGGCGTGCAAATGATCAATGCCATTGGTAAGAAAGTATCTGAAGGGGTATCGAGTAAAGTTGCAGCGCAAGCAAGTTTTAAAGCGCTACTTATTCCGGGTGGTATCGCATTATTATCAGATACAGTAGGCTTCTTAACGTTATTAGCAATTGATATCGGCATTATTCGTGAGCTTGCTATCACAGCGAGTTTAGGTGTTGCTGTTATTATTTTTACTAATCTACTGTTATTACCTGTACTTGCTTCTTATTTTAACTCTTCAAAGATCCACCGTGTTGATGATGGTGATACATCATCGCATAAGTTATTCACTGCGATGCGTGAAAGTTTAGTTGCAGCGACAGACCCTAAAAAAGCCAAAATAATCATCTTTATCTCTGTTGTGTTATTTGCCTTTGGTTATTGGCAATCAAATAACATGAAGATTGGTGATCTACATGCCGGTGCCCCAGCGCTTCATGAAACAGCAAGATACAACCAAGATACCTTCCTGATTAATGATAGATACACCATATCGTCAGATATCTTAAAGGTACTAGTAGAAGCGTACCCTGCAGCCTGTACTGAGTTTGATACTATGGAACGAGTTAGTCGTTTCCAATGGAGAATCGAGAACTTAGAAGGTGTGCAATCTGCAGTGTCTTTAAGCTCTGTTGCGCAATCAGTGAATGCAGGTTACAACGAAGGCAATTTGAAGTGGCAAACACTTCCACGTAATAGTGCTTCTTTAGTTCAGGCAACTTCTCGTGTTGAAACGAGCACGGGTTTACTTAATGGCGATTGCTCAGTGATGCCAATTGTTATCTTTATGGAAGATCACAAAGCTGAAACCATTGACCATGTCGTTGCTAAAATCAAAGAGTTTGCATCAATAGAGAATACAGACAAAGTACAATTCAAGTTAGCTTCGGGCCCGATAGGGGTAATGGCTGCGACCAATGAGTCGGTAGCTGAAGCACAAATTCCGATGATGATCTATGTATATGGTGCTGTCATCATTCTATGCTTATTAAGCTTTAGAAGTGTTAAAGCGACGATTGCAGTCGTCCTACCTCTCTACATTGTATCTACTTTGGCGCAAGCACTGATGGTGAAGCTGGAAATTGGTTTAACTGTATCAACATTACCAGTTATAGCGCTCGGTGTGGGCATTGGTGTTGACTATGGTATCTATATCCTTTCATCGATGATGACTCAGCTTAAGCAAAATGTGCCTTTATCTATTGCCTATAGTAATGCTCTGGCTGAACGAGGCAGTGCTGTACTATTCACTGGTATTACGCTAGCAATAGGTGTGAGTACTTGGATATTCTCTGCACTTAAATTTCAAGTTGATATGGGGATTCTGCTCACCTTCATGTTTTTAGTGAATATGTTGGGTGCAGTCCTGTTATTGCCTGCTATAGGGACGCTTCTCTGGCCTGACCAGAAAAAAAATTGTGAATAAATGTGCTGTAAAATGGCAAGGATTGCCTATTTATATCTATTATTTGTGAATAGATGAGCAAATGGCTGAAAAGCTTGAAATGTTTTCGTCGAAAAAGCTGTTTATTAGCGTCAGAAAGGTTAGAATTTACCTGACTCCACGCTAATAAATGGCTGTACAAATAATCTACCGTTCAAGGTGGTATAGATTAAGGAACACATATGACACAAAATGAAGGTCCAGCATCTGTTATTTTAGATAATGTATGTAAGTTGATCCAAAAGAAAGTTCATGCAGACAATGTGTCACTCGTTGAAACTTTTGCCAAAGCCTTGTACAGCAATATGTCTAAAGAGGATCTGGCAAAACGTAACGACAGTGACCTATACGGTGCAGCACTGAGCCTTTGGAATTCACTTGAAAAAAATACGTCTGATGAAGCCGTAATTAGAGTGTTTAACCCAGAGGTATCAAAAGATGGTTGGCAATCGTCTCATACGATTGTTGAAATCATCGCAAACGACATGCCGTTCTTAGTTGATTCAGTGCGTATGGCAATGAATCGTCTGAACATCGTCTCTCATCTTCTTCTTCACAGTCCGTTGAAAATCAAACGTGACGAAAACAGCCAAATCTCTGCAATTTCAAACTTAAAAGCCGAGCAAGAATCAAATTCTACTAAAACTGTTTTCTTTATCGAAATTGATCGTCAAACAGATACTCAAGCAATTGAAACTTTGACAAGTGAATTACAGTCAGTTCTAAAAGACGTTTCGCTTGCAGTAGCAGACTGGTTGCCAATCAGAGACAAACTAGTTTCTGTGACAAATGAGCTGCCTTCTCGTAACTTTGGCTGTTCTGAAGCTGAAGTAAAGGAAGCCGCTGAATTTTTAGAATGGCTTGTAAAAGATAACTTTACGTTTATGGGCTACCGCCAGTATGACTTGAACCCAGTGCAAGGGGACTACGAGTTAAAACCGGTTTCAGGTACTTCTTTGGGTCTTATGAAGAATACGTCTGATGAAAACAGCCGTTTACTTTCTGAGTTACCAGAAGTCGCCCGTAAAGAAGCACGTAGCAATAACTTATTAATTCTTACAAAAACAAATTCGTTATCGCGTGTTCACAGACCAGCTTATGTTGACTACGTTGGTATCAAACGTTTTGATGATAAAGGTAATGTAGTTGGTGAAGACCGCTTCATTGGTTTATTCTCTTCAAGCTTTTACAACAACAGCGCAGCAGATGTGCCAATCTTAAAAAGCAAGATTAATCACATCATGGAAGCATGTGACTTTGCAAAAGGCACGCACGCATACAAAGCGGTATTGAACATCCTTGAAACTTATCCTCGAGATGAATTAGTTCAAGCGCGTGAAGCTGAGCTTTTAGAAGTTGCAACCGGTGTTTTACAGGTTCAAGAGCGCAACATGTGCCGTCTATTCATCCGTAAAGATGTTTATGGCCGTTTCTTCTCTTGTATGGTGTATGTACCTCGAGAGAGATATAACACAGCGCTTCGTCGTGAAACTCAGCAACTCCTTGCCCGTTCATTTAATTCAACGGATAAAGTTGAATTTACCACTTTCTTCTCAGAATCTACGTTAGCGCGTACACATTATATTGTGCGTGTAGCTGACAACAATATTGAATATAACGTGAAAGATATCGAAAATAATTTAGTTGAAGCGGCCCGCACTTGGGAAGATAAGCTTCAAGCAGCGCTTTTAGAAAGCAATGGCGAGTCTCGTGGTAATGAGCTAAACCGTAAATATAGCAATGCGTTCCCATCGGCATATAAAGATCAAGTTTTACCTTCAGCTGCGGTTGTCGATATCGAAAAGCTTGAAACGCTAGATGAAGAGAACAAGCTCGAAATGCTGTTCTATCGTCCTCAAGAAGAAGCAAACTCTAACATTGTTCGTTTAAGCTTATTCCACAAAGATGAGCCTATTCACTTGTCAGATGTAATGCCGATGCTTGAAAACTTTGGTTTACGTGTTATTGGTGAAACACCTTATGCAGTGAAAACCAGCGATGGTCAAGTAAACTGGATCATGGATTTCTCTATGCTACTTGATAGCAAAGGAATTTCTGATTTCAATCAAGTTTCAGCGCGTTTCCGTGCAGCACTAACAAATGTTTGGAACAACCGTTTGGAAAATGATGGTTTTAACCGTCTAGTGCTTATGGGTGGCTTAAAAGGTCGCGAAGCGTCAATTCTTCGTGCATACGCTAAGTATATGCGTCAAATCGGTGTGACTTTCTCTCAGTCATATATCGAAAATACTTTTGAGCATTATCCTCAGATCGCAAGCAAGATTGTTGAGCTATTCACCAAAAAATTCTCTCCTGCAAAACCTGCAGCGCAGAAGACCTTAGACAAGCTAGTTGCAATTATTCATGAAGACTTAGAACATGTGGCAAACCTGGATGATGACCGTATCATTCGCTTATATGTTGATATGATCAATGCAACACTTCGTACAAACTTCTTCCAGAAAGAAGCTGATGGTACGAACAAATCGTATGTATCATTTAAAGTCCAGCCAAGTGCTATCCCTGAAATGCCATTACCGCTGCCAGCGTTTGAAATCTTCGTATACTCGCCTCGTGTAGAAGGTGTTCACTTACGAGGTGGTAAAGTTGCTCGTGGAGGCCTACGTTGGTCTGACCGCCGTGAAGATTTCCGTACTGAAGTACTGGGTCTTGTAAAAGCACAACAAGTTAAAAACACGGTTATCGTCCCTGTTGGTTCAAAAGGTGGCTTCGTTTGTAAGCAGCTTCCTACAGAAAGAGAGGCTTTCTTTAAAGAAGGTCAAGAATGTTACAAGCTATTTATCCGTGGTCTATTAGACATCACTGATAACATCATTCATGGTGACATTGTGCCACCTGTTGATGTTGTTCGACACGATGAAGACGACCCTTACTTAGTTGTTGCAGCTGATAAAGGCACGGCAACATTCTCAGATATCGCAAATGGTATTGCTGAAGAGTACAATTTCTGGTTAGGCGATGCGTTTGCTTCAGGTGGTTCTATTGGTTATGACCACAAGAAGATGGGTATCACAGCCAAAGGTGCTTGGGAATCAGTTAAACGTCATTTCAGAGAAATGGGTATCGATTGTCAAACAACTGATTTTACAGCGGTCGCTATTGGTGATATGGCAGGTGACGTATTTGGTAACGGTATGCTTCTATCTAAGCATATTCGTTTACAAGCTGCATTTAACCACATGCATATTTTCATCGACCCGAACCCAGTTGCGGCAAGCTCTTACCTAGAGCGCGAGAGATTATTTGCACTACCTCGTTCAAGTTGGGAAGACTACGACAAGTCATTAATTTCTGAAGGCGGTGGTATATTCTCTCGTGCTGCTAAATCAATTACGCTGACACCTGAAATTAAGAAAATGCTAGGCACTAAAAAAGCCAGCATGACACCAAACGAATTGATCAAAGCATTATTAATGATGCCTTCAGATCTCCTATGGAATGGTGGTATTGGTACTTACATTAAAGCTAAATCTGAAACAGATGCTGATGTTGGTGACCGCGCGAATGATGCTCTGCGTATTAATGGTTCTGAGCTAGGTGCAAAAATGTTTGGCGAAGGTGGTAACTTAGGTGCGACGCAATTAGGTCGTATTGAGTTTGCTGCTAAAGGTGGCCGTATCAATACTGATTTCATCGATAATGTAGGTGGTGTTGCGTGTTCAGATAATGAAGTAAATATCAAAATCTTGCTAAATGGTTTAGTGGCAGAAGGCGACTTAACTAAGAAGCAACGTGATGAATTACTTTATGCAATGACAGATGAAGTGTCTGAGCTTGTATTGGCTGACTGTTACCGTCAAACTCACACGCTTTCTATCACTAAGTCTAAGGGGCCAGCGACGCTTAAAGAGAAGATCCGCTTTATTCATGCTTTAGAAAAAGATGGCAAGTTAGACAGAGCAATCGAGTTCCTTCCGACAGATGAAGAGTTAGCAGAACGTGCAGCTGCAGGTCAAGACTTAACGCGTCCTGAGCTTTCTGTTCTTGTTTCTTACTCTAAAATGGTACTAAAAGAGTCTTTAGTAACAGATGAAGTTTCTGAAAACCCTTATTACCGCCAGTTATTGGTGAATTCTTTTCCTGTTCCGCTTCGTGACAAATTCAATGCGGCAATGGATAACCATCCACTACGCAAAGAAATTATTGCGACTAAACTTGCGAATAATATTGTTAATGACATGGGTCTTAACTTTATGGTTCGTATGCATGAAGAAACAGGTGCGTCAGACAGCGAGATTGCACTTTGCTACTCAATTGCAAGTGCGATTTTTGAAATGACAGGCACTTGGAACGACATTGCTGATTTAGATAACCAAATCTCGGCAGATGTTCAAACTGAAATGCTATATCAACTTCGTCGTACGGTTCGTCGTGCAACGCGTTGGTTCTTGCGTCACCGTAACAAGGCTATGACTATTGAACAAACAATTGCGTTCTTTGCACCGACATTTAAAGATGTAAGTGCAAATCTAAGTGATTACTTAGTTGCTGACGAAGCTGAATCTATTGCTAAAAATGCAGATAAGTTGATTGAACAAGGCGTTCCTTCTGAAATTGCGACACGAATTGTCTCTCTATCTAGCTTGTTCTCAGTAATGGACTTAGCTGAAGTTGCAGACAACTCGTCTAAAGCAATTGATATGGTATCTAATACTTACTTCAAGTTAGGTGCGAAAATGGGTCTGCATTGGTTCTTAGACCAAATTACAGCTCAGCCAGTGACAAACCACTGGCAAGCACTAGCACGTGCCTCATATCGTGAAGAGCTAGACTGGCAACAGCGTTCATTGTCTGAAGTTGTACTTAACAGCCTAGAGACTGAAACAGCAGATGTTAATGAACTTGTAGAGTCTTGGATGGATACTCAATCTGTGTTGCTAACACGTTGGCAGCATATGCTTCAAGAGTTTAAGACGTCACAGAGTCATGACTTTGCTAAGATTTCAGTTGCGCTACGTGAATTAATGTTACTTAGCCACAACTGTGACACTTCCAAATAATTTATAAACCGCTAAAATACCTCAGCCTTGCTGGGGTATTTTTTTGCCCAGATTTTTTAACGATTACTAAGGAGTTTTCATGTTTTATGAACTAGCGCGTCGCTATATGTTCGGTCGAGATGCCGAGTGGGCCCATGATTTTGCATTGGGTAACCTTCGTCGTTTTGCCAATACACCGCTCAGTATGGCTTGGTCGCAATCTGTTGCAGATAAACCTGTAAACTTTCTTGGTATAGATTTCAAAAACCCAGTCGGTCTCGCTGCCGGATTAGACAAAAATGCTGAATGTATCGATGCATTTGGCCAAATGGGTTTTGGCTTTATTGAAGTAGGCACAGTAACACCACGTCCTCAAGCTGGTAATGATAAACCACGAATTTTCAGGCTACCTGAAGCACATGCTGTTATTAACCGCATGGGTTTCAATAACAAAGGTGTTGATAATTTAGTAAACAATGTAAAAGCTTCAAAATACACCGGTGTTTTAGGTATCAACATTGGTAAAAACAAAGACACGCCAAACGAAAAGGGTAAAGATGATTACATTCACTGCATGCGAAAAGTATTTGAACATGCTTCATACATCACTGTGAATATTTCATCACCAAACACCCCAGGGCTTCGAGATCTACAATATGGCGATGCTCTGGATGACTTACTACAAAGCCTGAAAAATGAACAAGTGGATTTAATCGCAAAACATGATAAGTCGGTACCAATGCTTGTGAAGATTGCACCAGATGTTGATGCTGTGCAAGTTCAACAAATTGCCGAGTCTCTTATGAAGAATCGTATTGACGGTGTGATTGCGACAAACACAACTCTTGAGCGTGAAGCGGTTAAGGGTTTACAGTACGCTGATGAAATGGGTGGATTGTCTGGTCGTCCAGTTCGCGAAAAATCGACCTTTGTTGTTAACGAATTGAAAAGGATCACTGAAGGCAAACTTCCGATCATTGGTGTAGGTGGGATCGACTCAGCAGATTCTGCGAAAGAAAAACTGAATGCGGGTGCTGATTTAGTCCAGGTATATACAGGGTTTATCTACGAAGGACCGCAATTGGTTAAGCGTATTGTTGACGCTTTATAATGATCAGTTATATAACTAAACGATCCTTTTAAATTTGTTCTTATAAACATTTTTAACATTCGTTATTTTTCGCTATACTCCTGTCTCTATCTAGATATGGCTAGTAGGCAGGAGATTTCACAGTGCAAGCTTCTAAAGAATGGCAGTGGTTACGTTGCAATGAACGCAACCGTCTTCTCATTGACTTAGGCGATGAGCTTCAACTTTGCACACCCTACAAGCTACACCAACTCACAGGCGATTCTTTATCTAATCCGAACTTTTGTATCGATGATGCAGAATTCTACCAAAACGTATACTTCTATTTGCAAAACTTTAAGGTCTGGACTGACGCCCAGTGTTGTCAAATAGCTTTGAATGCCACAGCTGCTAAGTTTCATTTAAAACCCATGCTGGCAAAAAGTTGGTTTTTTAGCGAATACACAGGAAATGCTGATAGAACGGAAGCCATCATTGCACTTACTTCATCTGAGCAAACCGGTGAATTTTTCATCGTTGAGTGTGACTCTGAGAGTTCTTTGTGTATTAGTTTAAACGCTGAGTTCAAACTAGATGAGCATCTTACTTTAGAGCCATTTCAAGCAATACGAGTATTGAATAATCGTATTCACCCTCTAATGTTAACTGACAAAATTACTAAAAGAGCTTAACTCAACAACGCAAGCTACAAACAACCTGTGATATACTTTCAACCATTAAAGTATATAGGGTTAAAACATTGCAATTTATCGCACTTACTTCCATTGGTATTGAAAATTTATTAGTAGATGAAATCAAAGAGCAAGGCTTAGAAGTTATCAAACAGTCTGTTGGTTCGGTAAAGTTTGAGGCGGATAATAGCCAAGCACAACGATTTTGTTTAGTCACACGTTTTGCAACACGTGTCATGCTGCTTCTAGAAGAAAATGCTGAGATAAACACCAAAGAAGATTTATATAAATTTGCACGTTTCCAGCCTTGGCAAGAATTCTTTGGCCCAAAACAAACATTTGCGATTGAATTCAATGGTACAAACCAAGCTTTAAAAAATACGCAATTCTCAGGCTTAGTGATTAAAGATGCTGTCGTAGATTATTTTAATGACTTGTTCGAGCAACGTCCGAACGTAGACAAAGCCGAACCAAGTATTCGTATTGTGGCCAAATTAAATAAAAGCCATTGTATGCTTTATCTTGATTATTCAGGCCCACGCTTATCAGATAGAGGCTATAGAACTCGTCAGGGTAAAGCGCCCATTCGTGAAAACTTAGCAGCAGCACTGGTTAAGCGAAGTGGCTGGTTGAATGATATAAGCCAACCTCTATTTGACCCATGTTGTGGCTCGGGCACTTTACTCATTGAAGCTGTGGGTATGGCAAACAATGTGCCTGCAAATATTAATCGCAAGTTTGCATTCCAAAACTTACCTAGCTTCAGACCCGCAAAATTTGATGAAATCAAACAGGCTTTAAAAAGTGAAGTAACAGAAAACAACCTATGGATCATGGGGTCAGATTTTGATGAGCGAGTGATCAATGTTGCACAGCAAAATGCGCGCAGAGCAGGTGTTGAAAACATTATCGATTTTAGTGTTAAAGATGCAAATAAATTGTCTCAAATTGCTAAACGTTCTGGGGTTGTGTTAAGTAACTTACCTTATGGTGAGCGTTTAGGTGCGATGGCAGAACTTATAAACCTATACAGAAATATGGGTCTAGGGTTTAAAAAGTACTTCCAAAATTGGCAACTGGCACTTTTAGGCACTGACGAAAGTTTATTTAAATTACTCAAGTTAGCTAAATCTAAAACCTATAAGTTTAAAAATGGTCCACTTGATGTTGCACTCTATCTTTACGATGTGAACGAAAAACAGGTAAGTCAAAGCCAAGAGAAAACAGGACTTAACTTTGAAGGTTCTTCAGCTTTTGGAAACCGTTTAAAGAAAAATAAAAACGCGCTTAAGTCTTGGATTAAAAAAGAGGGCATTAATGCGTATCGTTTATATGATGCTGACATTCCTGAATACAATGTCGCTGTTGATATTTATAACGATTCTGCGGTTATCTTTGAATATGCAGCACCGAAAGAAATTGACGATACCGTTGCTCAAAAGCGTCTACAAGATGTCATCACCTTAACGTCTGAACAACTTAAAATTCCAGCTGAGAATATTGCAGTTAAGGTTCGTAAAAAGCAAAAAGGCGATGCGCAATATAACAGTTTTGATAAGCAAAATCGAGTTGATGTTGTTGAAGAATTTGGTGCAAAATTTAAAGTAAACTTGTTCGACTATTTAGATACGGGTTTATTCTTAGATCACCGTCTAGCACGTCGTTATATCCAGCAAAATGCAAAGGGTCAACGTGTATTGAACTTATTCTCTTACACTGGCAGTGCATCTGTTCATGCTGCAGTGGGTGGTGCGAAGTCGGTTACAACCGTCGACATGTCAAAAACATATTTAAAGTGGGCTGAAGAAAACTTTGCTTTAAACCACCTCAAAAACCCTCGCTTTAGATTCGAGCAAGCAGATTGCTTAAAATGGCTAGAACACGCTCAAGGTCAATATGATTTGATCTTTTTAGATCCACCAACCTTCTCAAACTCAAAGCGTATGAAAGCAGAATTTGATGTACAACGAGACCATATCAAATTGATGGAGTGGGTAAAGAAAATCTTAAGTCCAAAGGGTACCTTATTGTTTTCTAATAATAAACGTGGATTCAAAATGGATGAGGTTGCATTGATGGGCCTAGGATTGAAAGCGGTGAATATCTCCGACAAGACACTCTCACCTGACTTCAAACGCAATAAACAGATCCATAATAGTTGGTTGATAACCCATGGATAAGTTTACCCTTTATCACACCGAGGGCTGCCATTTATGTGAGCAAGCCCTTGCGTTACTGAATGCTCAGTTACAATCTGAGCAAATAATTCTAAGAGATATTGTCGAAGAGCCAGAATTGGTAGAGAAGTATCAGTACACCATTCCTGTCGTGGCAAATAACAACAATCAAGAGCTAGGTTGGCCATTCGACGAGCAAAAATTAAAAGAGTTTATAAATTAAGATGGATTTAATCAGAATTGCAAAAGCGCAGTTAGCTTTTGGTACACACCCACTATTAGATAATGCTGATGCGGTGATTGAAGCCGGTGAACGCGTTTGTATTGTTGGACGTAACGGCGCAGGTAAATCAACTTTACTCAAAGTACTAGACGGGCAAGTTCAACTCGACGATGGTGAAATCAACCAAGTTGGTGATTTAAAGGTATCACGATTAGAGCAAGATCCGCCTAAAGGTGCTGAAGGCTCAGTGTTTGATTATGTAGCGAATGGCATTCCAGACATCGCTAATTTACTCATTGAGTATCATCATGTCAGCGAGCAAATGCAATCAGACTACTCTGAGTCTGTACTAAATAAATTTGAGAAATTGTCTTCTCGTATTGAAGCACAAGATGGTTGGCGCTTCGAAAGCCGTATTAAGTTGGTTTTAGCACAGCTAGAACTGACTCCTGATATGCGTTTAGAGAAGCTATCAGGTGGCTGGTTAAGAAAAGTAGCCCTAGCAAAAGCACTAGTGAGTGAACCTGATTTGTTGCTACTTGATGAGCCAACGAACCACTTAGATATGAACAGTGTTATTTGGCTTGAACAGTTTTTAAAAGATTTTAAAGGCGGCATTGTATTTATTTCGCACGATAGGGCGTTTATCCGCAGTATTGCAACACGTATTCTAGATTTAGATCGCGGTAAGTTAATTTCTTATCCAGGTAACTACGAAAAATACCTTGAGCAAAAAGCGCATGACTTGAAAGTAGAAGAAGCGCAAAATGCCTTATTTGATAAAAAGTTAGCCGAAGAAGAGGCCTGGATCAGACAAGGTATTAAAGCACGTCGTACTCGTAATGAAGGTCGTGTAAGAGCGTTAAAAGCACTGCGTGTAGAGCGAAAGCAGCGAGTAGAGCAAGTTGGTAAAGCTGACTTCAATATCGAAACTGCAGAACGCTCTGGCAAGCTTGTTTTTGAAGCTAAACACTTAAAACATGCATTTAAAGACAAGCCTATTGTCAATGATTTCTCTACTCTTGTTATGCGTGGAGATAGAGTCGGTTTAATTGGGCCAAATGGTGTTGGTAAAACAACCTTGCTTAAATTGTTATTCGGTCAACTTGAAGCCGTGTCAGGTAGTGTAAAGCAAGGCGTAAACCTTGAAGTTGCTTATTTTGATCAATATCGAGAAAAGTTAGACGAAGAGGCAACGGTGCAAGACAATGTTGCTGAAGGTAAGCAGGAAGTCATGATGGGCGGTCGTAGCCGACACGTGTTGGGTTATCTACAAGACTTCTTATTTCCGCCAGCCAGAGCAAGAACACCCGTTAAGGCATTGTCAGGCGGTGAGAAAAACCGTTTGTTATTGGCCAAGCTTTTCTTGAAACCCTCCAATGTGCTTGTGCTAGATGAACCGACTAATGACTTGGATATTGAAACACTTGAGTTGTTAGAAGATATTATTAACCAATATCAAGGCACGATCCTAATTGTAAGTCACGACCGAGAGTTCATTGATAACACTTGTAATAGTGTCTGGGCGTTTTCAGGTGACGGTGAAGTAATTGATATTATTGGTGGTTACACAGACTATCAGGTCTATAAAGCAGAACTTGATGAAAAAAGAAAGCAATTGGAAAAGCAGCAAGTTTCACAAGCTGTAAAAGAAGTAAAAAAAGATAAAACAAGTAACAAAAGCAGTAAGCTAAGTTACAAATTAAAACTTGAATTAGAACAACTGCCTAGTAAAGTAGAAGCCCTTGAACTTGCGCTTGAAGAACATCAAGCTTTGGTAAATGATCCAGAGTTTTTCAAACAACCTCAACAAGAAACGCAAGCGGCATTGAACCAATTGGCAAATCTAGAGTCTGAGCTTGAAACTGCTTATGTCCGCTGGGAAGAGTTAGAAGAATTACAGAATCAGTAGTAAGGATTAAAATGAAAAAAACAATTTTAGCAGCAAGCATGTTGTCTGTACTAAGTAGTACAGCAATAGCTGCTACTTACCAGTTAACTGAATTACCAAGATATGAAAATGGCAAAAATACATTTGTTTCAGATGTAAATGAGTCTGGGGATATCATAGGTGCCGCAACACAATTATTTAATTATGCTATCGATGTGTCGTATTTAAACTTCGATGATTCAGATTTAAAGACAGCCTATGATAGGTATGTCGATGCGCTTTCTGACATAAACAAAGAAGCCACCTTTACGTTAGAAGATGTAAAAAATGGTATTTCTACTACAAATGCGGATGCTAACGCATTTATGCTCGGATTTTTGGCTGGTAAAAGCAGCGATGCTGAATACCAAAAACTCAATGATCGTATTGGGTTAACAATTACTGCTAACTCTGCAGATGAACTCGTTATTTTTGATACTCAAGCAACCTATGCTGATTCACTAACACGTTCAGTAACTAACTTCCCGACTGCAATTACTAACGACGGTGTCATTGTCGCTTGGGGTTCTGCACCATACAGACCGGAAGTTTTCAAAAAAGAAGGCGAAGACGATAAAACCGTTTTTGTCAGAGATTGGTCTTCTCGTGGAATAGTTATTTCGCCTAGTGGTAAAAAGGTAACGCTTGAACCTGAAATTGATACTTATGGTGGTTCTTCATTAGTTACAGATATTGTTCAATTAGATTCTGGTAATTACATTGCAGTTGGTAGCAGTAGTATATCTATCCCAGAAAATAGTCAAGAAAGATATAATGAACAATGTGACGGGATTGATGAACTGGTACAAGTCTGTTCATGGGATCTGCAAAGGGGAAGTTTTTATAACACTGAAGCTTATCAATGGGAATTAGATAATAATTTAAATGTGGTAAGTACTGCAAAATTAGGTTTGGGTTTAGTTCGTAAAGAAGATGAAAAAAGTGCCTTCAGTAGTTTAGCGCTTGCTACGAATAAAAATGGGATATCGGTAGGATATTCAGTTGTAAGAAATACTGATGATGACAGGCTTTATTCTTATGAGCAGGCTGGTTACTTTAAAGATGGCCAGTTTATTCGAATCCATCCTCACGAAAACTATATTCAAGGTGGTAAAGCCATTGACATCAATAACAATAATATTGTTATTGGTAATTACTATGAACAGGGTAGAAGCATTGGTGGTGGTGTTATAGTAAGAAAAAAAGTTGGCTTCTACTATGATATTAACTCCGATACTTACGAAGAAATTCCAGCATTCTTTAATGGCTCAAAAGCGACGTTAAGAGATATTAATGACAAAGGGCAAATCATTGGTCAAGGTGAGGTCGAAAAGAACACCTCAGTGCCAAAATATGAAGCATTTTTATATGAAATTGGTTCAGACAAAGTTACAAACATCAATGATTTCCTGCCTTGTAGAGCTGAAGACGGTACTGCGTTTCCTTACACAATTGCAGAAGCAACAAAAATCACTGAATCCGGTCATATATACGCAAATGCAACAAAAACTGTAGAGCGTCGTGACAGCTTAGGTCAAGTAATGAAGGATTCAGAAGGTAACATTGAGAAAGAAACTGTTGCTGTTCCCGTCCTTTTAACGCCTATCGCAGGTGGCACAATCGAAGAGTGTACACCTCCTGAAGCTGAGCAATATGAAAGACAATCAGCAAGCTTTGGATTCCTCTCTATCTTTGCACTTCCTTTATTGTGGTTAAGAAGACGAAAAGCATAAAATTTGCCTCAAGACATAAAAAAAGCCCGTAAGGGCTTTTTTTATGTCTATAGTTTATATAGTTATTGGCCTCTAGAATTCCAAGCCTTGTTGACTGAATGTCGCCATAACCAATCAATGCCGAAATAACCAATGAGTGCTGCGATGGATGCACAGATGAGAGAGCCAACCATGAATGCAGGGCCAATTGTTGATAAGCTTTCCACAAGCCACTCCCAACTTGCTTCAAAGTGGAAAGGTTGTGTCTCTTGGCCTAATGCAAATACACCTACTCTGTAAGAGCAGTAAAAAATAGGCGGCATAGTTAAAGGGTTTGTTAACCAAACTAATGCAACAGATAAAGGTAAGTTGACCCTAAAAGGAATTGCACAAGCTGCTGCTAATACCATTTGAAAAGGAACAGGGATGAAAGCGAAAAATAAGCCTACAGAAAAAGCGCCCCGTGCAGAGCGGCGATTGAGATGCCAAAGGTTAGCATCGTGGAGTAAACTGCCAAAAATCTTCAAAGATTTCTGCTGTTTGACCTTATTGTGATCAGGTAAAAATTTTTGGATCGTTTTTTTTGGCATAACAAGCAACCATATACTTCAATGTTGATGTGCTGGGGATTTCTGTACGGCTGTGTTCAAGCGGTATTTTACTTTCACACTTGGCAGTTTTACAGCTCACTGATATTCCTCATCGTAATGAGTTGCTATTTTAAGCCCATTTTGAATCTATTGTTAGGGTTTATTTTTGCTATTTTTGTCGTAGGCATACAATCTGAACTTTTTTATAGCTATGAACCGGATAAAAGGGTACTGAATGAAGTGAGTGAGTTAAAGGGTATTGTCACAGAGGCGATTGCACCTCACAAAAACTCACTCGTAGAAGTAAAATTAATCGCAATAAATAATCAAAAAATCCCCTTTTACAAATCAGTTAAAGCGCAATTAGCAATACAACCAGATTTTGTAAATTTAGCCCAAGGAGACGAAATCACAGCGAAG
The DNA here is from genome assembly GCF_040104455.1 of Pseudoalteromonas sp. BZB3. NCBI lineage: Bacteria > Pseudomonadati > Pseudomonadota > Gammaproteobacteria > Alteromonadales > Pseudoalteromonadaceae > Pseudoalteromonas > Pseudoalteromonas sp. BZB3. Next base: position 62,362 of record NZ_JBECOS010000011.1, read on the forward strand.
GTTAAGCTAAAAGTTTTTAGAACTCGGAAAAATAATCATAGCTTTAATTCAGAATTATATGCTTTTAGACAACAAATTTACTTTAAAGGAACAATCGAAGCACTTGAAGGGCGAACTTCAGCAGAAAAAACTATAAGGCAAATTTATCGAGATAAGCTCTGGACGGTATTTGAGAAGAAAAAATTAAACTGGCTCTTATATGGGTTAAGTACAGGTGATAAATCAAAAACACCCGAAGAAACAAAAGATCATGTCATTAAACTAGGCATTGGGCATATCCTGGCAATTTCGGGGTTACATGTCGGGATCCTTGTTTTCATTTGTTTTTATCTAGTTAAGGGCGCAGCTTGGGTGACATTAAGTGTGTTGCCGGTTAGTTATCAGCGCCTAAACCTTAATAAACTCTATATTTCTTTAAGTTTATTAATATCATTTCAATATATTTATCTTTGTAGTTTTCCCGTCTCAGCAATCAGAGCCTGGCTAATGGTGGCCATATTCTCGTATATATTCCTTACAGGGCGAGCAGTAAAAGTAGCTCAAATGTTAAGTTATGCACTGGTATTAGTGTTACTGTTAAACCCCTTTTCTTTGCTTGATCCAGGTTTATATTTATCCTTTATCGGTTACTCAACCGTTGTATGGGTTTTGAGTAAAACCAAAGCCCATAGCTTTTTTTCAAATTCTATAATTAGGTTGTTTTTAATTCAGTTTGCTTTGTTAATTAGCTTAGCGCCACTCAGCATTTACTATTTCAATGGGGTGAGTATTGTTGGCTTGCTTGTTAACCTATGCGTCATCCCATTATTAAGTACGGTTATTTTTCCTTACATTATCTTATGTTTATTAGTAAACGGTGTATCTAGCAACATAGATTTTATGTTTGTTGATTATTTATTGTCAGCAGGATTAGATATGACAAAGCATTACCTTCTCGACTTCGCATGGCTGAAATGGTCACAGTTATCACTTGAAACTGTGGTGCTATTTTATCTGATTGTGATGCTGTTGCTAATCAAACACTTCAGAGTATTTTCACTTGTACCAGCATTTTCAATGGTATCTAGTTATGCCATTTCAAAACCATTATGGCAGGTTGATGTGATGGATGTGGGTCATGGTACATCAGTACTTATAGCGTCTGATAACCAAGTATTATTGTATGATCTAGGAGCCAAATACTTTAACTTTTATTCACTGTTTGAACATGTCACTTTACCTGAAATAAAGGCGCGTGGATTAGAGTTAAGGCACACCATTATTAGCCACGACGATAAAGACCACAGTGGCGGCCTTGAGGAGCTTTATGCGTTTGATAATTTTGCTTCATTAAGGACATTTCATAACGGAGAACCGCTAAATTTCTGTCATATTAAGAATATAAAAATGAAAAATATAAGTATTCAGACTATTTGGCCTATTGAAAACATGAACTCTGATAACAACAATTCATGTGTAGCTAAAGTGACAGGCCCTAGTGGAAGTATTTTATTAACAGGTGACATTGAATTTGAAGCAGAAAAGCGACTCGTTGAACAGTATGGGCAAATATTAAGGTCAGATATCTTACTTGTACCACATCATGGTAGTAAAACCTCTTCAAGTGCTGAACTTTTAGAAGCTGTAAAGCCTGAGATAGGCTTAATTTCAAGAAATTATTTCTCTCCTTGGCATTTACCCCATAAAACGGTTAAAGAACGCTACTCTTCGCAAAATATAAAATTAATTGACACCGCACTTTCTGGTCAAATCACTATTAATTTCTTTGATGATTATTATGAAGTAGAACAGGCAAGAGAAAAAACTAACTTTTGGGTAAAGCATAGATATAGATTTTGACTGAGTGTTTAAATGCAGCTTTAGTTTTAAAGTAAAATGAAACATTAACATAAATGTTCACCATTCGTTGTAACTTTACCCATCTGATTTAACAACTAAAGCGAGTGTAATAACTAGTTTTTTATATAGAGCTGAGGTTATTTTAAGTAGAGCATTTAGTTTTATGCATTTGAGAAGTACAATAACAAGGTTATTAAGTAGTTGAGAGCTTCTATGCAAACCAATGCCAAGCATAATGCAAAGCAAATTTATAAACGTCTTTTTTCATACACCTATGATTTCAAATTAGCAGCCATATTCTCAGTCATTGGTATGCTGGGCTACGCGGCGATGGATGCCCAGTTCATACGCTTAATGCAGCCATTTATTGATGATGGTTTAACATCAAGAAATACAGAAGTATTAACTTGGGCCCCCGTGGTTGTTATTGTGCTTGTGCTAGGTCGCGGTGTATTTAATTACATGGCTTCTTATTGCTTAAGTTATGTTGGCTCTAGGGTAGTACAAAAACTAAGACAGCAATTATTTGAGCATATGTTGTTTTTACCCGTTTCATTTCATGATCAGCACTCCAATGGTGAACTGATATCTAAAATCACATTTGACACTGAACAAGTTCAACAAGCCATTACTAGAGCCTTACAAGTCATTATCAGAGAAGGCGCGTTTGTCTTTTTCTTACTGTACGTTATGTTCGAAGCGAACTGGAAGTTATCGTCAATATTTTTAACCGTCATTCCTGTAGTTGCAATAATTGTGGCTGTAGTCGCAAAACGTTTTAGAAAAATATCAAAAAATATTCAAGACGCCATGGGTGGGGTGACTCGTGGCTCAGAACAGATGTTGGCAGGCCATAAAGTGATCCATGGCTATGGTGGCCAAGATAAAGAAATTGCCAATTTCGCTCAAGTAAATAATCAAAACCGTCAGCAAAGAGTAAAAATGGATGCAACACGAGCTATCAGTGTCTCTGTTATTCAGTTTTTAGCGGCTGGTGCTATGGCATTAATTCTAGCCATTATTGCGATGCCAAGTGTTATCGATACCATTACTTCAGGCACATTTGTGGTTCTTTTGTCATCAATGATGATGATGTTAAAGCCACTAAAACAATTAGCGAATGTCAATGTCGAGTTGCAACGTGGTATTACTGCAGCACAAAGTATTTTTGAAACTTTAGATCTAGACATTGAAAAAGACACGGGCACACGCGAGCTCAAAAAAGCGCAGGGTGATATTGAAGTTAACAACATTACATTTACTTACCCTACGAAGGGGGAACCGGTTTTAAGTAATTTGTCATTAAAGATCCGAGCCGGTGAAAGTATCGCGTTAGTTGGTCGCTCTGGCTCTGGTAAATCTACATTGTCATCTCTATTGCCTCGTTTTTATGACTTCAAAGAGGGGGAAATTTTATTAGATGAACACAATATTTCAGAATATCCGCTTAAAGATCTTCGTGCACAATTTGCCATCGTTTCTCAGCAAGTGGTGTTGTTTAACGATACGTTGGCAAACAACATCTGTTATGGTGCCGATAAGGTTTTATCTGAACAAGAAATCATCGAAATAGCCAAAAAAGCCCATGTTTGGGAGTTTGTAAAAGACTTACCGCATGGTCTTAACACAGTGGTAGGTGAAAATGGAGTGATGTTGTCTGGTGGTCAAAGACAACGTATTGCAATTGCACGTGCAATCGTTAAGGATGCACCGATATTAATTCTAGACGAAGCCACTTCTGCACTCGATACTGAGTCTGAGCGTTTGATTCAAGCAGCCCTTGATGAACTGATGAGAGAAAAAACGTCTATTGTTATCGCTCATAGATTATCGACGATAGAAAACGCTGATTGTATTTATGTACTTGATAAAGGCAAAGTGATTGAGCAGGGCGATCATAAATCGTTACTTGCTCAAAAAGGCACCTATGCTGCGCTTTGCCAAATGCAATATGGCGAATAATCATGAGCTATATTGAATCATCTTGGTATAAAAAAAAGTCACTTTTGACTTGGCTGCTCGCGCCATTAAGTGGCCTTTTTTTCATCCTATCAAGTTTTAGAAAACTCCTGTTTAGACTCGGTATTGCAAAATCATTTAAGGCTGACATTCCAATTATAGTTGTCGGTAATATTGGTATTGGTGGCAATGGTAAAACTCCGTTTGTATTATGGCTAGTACCGCACTTGGAGAGTATGGGGCTGAAAGTAGGTGTGATTAGTCGAGGGTATGGTGCTAAAGCGCTTGCTTACCCATATGAATTATCAAGTACCTCGACGGTAGAAGAAGCCGGTGATGAACCCTTCCTAATTTACAATCGCTTGCTATGCCCTTTGGTGATAGGTGCAGATAGAGAAGCGAGTTATAAAATACTCAAAGAAAAATACAAAGTAGATGTCATCGTTTCTGATGATGGCATGCAGCATTATAAAATGCCAAGAGCCATTGAGTTTTGTATTATTGACTCAAAAAGGCGTTTCGGAAATGGTTTTTTAATTCCCGCGGGGCCATTACGAGAATTACCTTCGCGTATTAACAGTGTTGATTTAGCGATAGAAAATGGCGGTGATAGTCTCTTATCATATCAGTTAGCGACTTCAGGCTTTTATAGCGTGAAAAATAAAGAGTTTGCTGAGAACACACCGAACGAGGGGATTGCTGTCAGTGCCATTGGCTCTCCGAAGCGATTTGAAAAAAGCCTTGAAACACTCGGTAAAAAGTTGATTGAATGTAAGCATTTCCGTGATCATCATGCCTATACTGAACAAGACTTTATAGAAACAGAATCAAACGCTGTATTTATGACGGAAAAAGATGCCGTAAAATGTCAGCAATTTGCAAAAAATAATTGGTATTACTTAAAAGTAGACGCCACACCAACCAAAGAATTGATTGAACAGATTAATCAATTATTAAAACAAAAGGGTATTACACATGGCATTTGATAGAAAATTACTTGAGATCATCGCGTGTCCGGTAACAAAAGGAAAGTTACAGTACGATGCAGAAAATAAAGAGTTGATCAGCACAGCGGCTAAGCTTGCATACCCTATAAATGATGATATTCCAGTACTATTAGAAAATGAAGCGCGTGAACTTTCTGCTGATGAGGTAGAGCAGTGGAATTCGTAGTCGTTATTCCTGCACGTTACGCATCAACTCGTTTACCAGGCAAACCTTTGGCTGATATTTGCGGTAAGCCAATGATCCAAAGAGTTTATGAGCAAGCTTGTAAGTCAAAAGCTGCTGCGGTCTATATCGCTACAGATCATCAAAAAGTGTTTGAAAGCGCAACAAACTTTACAGACAATGTTTTGATGACTAGAGAAGACCATCAGTCAGGTACTGAGCGTTTGTCTGAAGTGGTTGAAAAATTATCGCTAGATAAAGATACAATCATCGTTAACGTTCAGGGTGATGAACCGCTATTAGAAGCTGAAAATATCGACCAAGTTGCAGAGCTGCTATTTAACTCTACAGCACCAATGGCAACGCTAAGTGTGGATATTGCAGACGAAGAAGAGGTTTACAATCCAAATGCAGTAAAGGTTGTTCAAGATGTGTATAACAACGCGTTATATTTTTCTCGTGCGTCTATTCCGTTTCAAAGAGACAGTATGCTAGCGAAAAAAGAAGCGATTCCTTTGCAGCATTTTCAAAGACATGTGGGTATTTATGCTTACAGAGCGGGTTTTATTTCTGAATATTTAAATCTTGATGTTTCACCATTAGAGGTTCAAGAATCACTTGAGCAGTTGCGTGTTTTGTACCACGGTTATCAAATAAAAATCACCAAAGCGTGTAAACCTGTTTATGCTGGTGTTGATACCCCTGAGGACTTACTTCGAGTTAATAACATTCTGAGTGGCAATGCTTAAAGTTATTTCTGACGAAGCTGATTTTATCGTTGCAATAAAACCTGCTGGACTTAGCTTTCACTCTGAGCAAGGCGCGGGTTTCGTTGCGCTTTTGGAAGCGCAGCAAGAGTACAAACTCTACCCGGTTCATAGGTTAGACAAGGTCACCTCTGGATTAATCGTCTTGGCTAAATCTAGCCAAGCAGCGGCTAGCCTAACTGAGTTATTCTCAAATCGATTAGTAGATAAGTTTTATCTAGCTATCACTGAAGGCAAGCCGAAGAAGAAACAAGGTTGGATAAAAGGCGATATGTCAGCGTCAAGGCGTGGTACTTATAAGCTCGAGAAAACATCTAATAACCCTGCTGTAACACGCTTTTATTCAACAAGTCTCGGTGAAGGCTTAAGAGGGGTAATATTAAAGCCATTCTCAGGTAAAACACACCAGCTGCGAGTGGCGATGAAAAGTATCTCAAGTCCAATATTGGGCGATACCGCATATACTTCCTCGCCATCCGACAGGGTATATCTGCATGCCTTTGCTTTGTCATTTCAATGGCAAGGTCAAGACAAGTATTTTACTTATTTGCCTGATACGGGCAAAGAATTTAGTAAACTAGTAACAACAGATGCTTTTCAACAATGGAAAGCGCCTTTGAATTTAGATTGGTAACATGACAGAAGAGCAACAATTACGATTTGGTGGCATTGGCCGTCTATATGGTGCACAAGCTTTAACTTGGCTAGGTGAAGCACATTTTTGTGTCATTGGTATTGGCGGTGTTGGTAGCTGGGTTGCAGAGGCTCTAGCGCGTACAGGTGTTGGTAAAATCACGCTGATTGATATGGATGATATTTGTGTGACCAATATCAACCGTCAGATCCATGCAATGACTGACTCTGTGGGTGAGCAAAAAATTGAAGCTATGGCTGCGCGTATTAAACAAATCAACCCAGAGTGCGATGTTCAACTCATTGATGATTTTTTAACGCTAGAGAACATTCGTGAATATATTACTGGCTTTGATTATGTTATTGACTGTATCGACGCGGTAAATGAAAAAGCAGCGTTGATCGCGCATTGTAAAAGAAACAAGATACCAGTAATCACAACCGGTGGTGCGGGTGGTCAAATCGATCCAAGCCAGATTTTATATGGTGATGTGGCAAAAACGACGCAAGATCCGTTATTGGCTAAAGTTCGTTACTTATTGCGTAAGAAGTATAACTTCACCACGAATCCTAAGCGTAAGTTTGCAGTGGACTGTGTATACTCAACTGAGCAATTGGCTTATCCCACAGCTGATGGTGAAGTTTGTCTTGCAAAGCAGGGCACTGAGGGGGCAAAGAATATGGACTGCGCGACAGGGTTTGGTTCTGCCACTATGGTCACAGCCAGTTTTGGCTTTTTCGCTTCATCAAAAGCAATAAAAAAATATCTAGAGAAAAAGAAAAAAACAGTGGCAGTTTAAAGCCACTGTTTTACTTGTTCATGAATGGTATCAGCAATGGCTTTGATACCATTGCCTCTTGATGGACTCAAATGCTTGATTAAGCCCAACTCTTCAAACTCATGGTAGGTATTAATATCTAAGCTTTGCTCTGGCGTTTTTCCTTGGTGCATAAGCATAATTAGTCCCATCAGACCTTTCACAATGCGCGTGTCAGAATCACCAATCAGCACAAGTATTTGATCATCACTCAATTCAACTCTCAGCCAGACTTTACTTTCACAGCCTTTAATCAAAACATCGTCTGTTTTTAGCAGCTCAGGCATTTCTGGTAAGCTTTTGCCGAGTAACATGATCTCTCGATACATTAACTGCCAAGATTTTAAATTAGAGAGTTTTTCTTTAAATTCTTTATACGTCATTTTTTAGATTTCAAGTAAGTCAATGGATTCTTTTAATGCATGAATAAATGCATCAATGTCGTCATGATTATTATAAAAAGCAAGGCTAACACGGATTGTGCCATCGATACCAAGTGACTTCATTAAGGGCTGTGTACAGTGGTGACCACTGCGTATTGCGATCCCATAGCCATTCAAAAATGTTGCCAGGTCAAAATGGTGCTCATTTTTATACCTAAAACTCACCGTGCCTATATTATTTTCAGTATCACCATAAATGATAATGCCATTAATGCTGCGCAAGTGAGTTAGCAAGTAGTCATAAAGCCCTTGCTCATATTGTTGTAATTCTTTGTGATCAATTGAGTTTAAAAAGTCGAGCGCAGCAGAAAAACCAATGACAGCTGAAATATTTGGAGTACCCGCCTCAAACTTGCTTGGTGCATCTTGAAATGATGTCAGCTCAAACGAAACTTCTTTGATCATTTCGCCACCAAACCTTAAAGGATTAAGTGCATTTAATTGGTCATATTTACCATACAAAACTCCCAATCCTGTCGGTCCCAATGCCTTATGTGCAGAAAATACATAAAAATCGCAGTCAAGTTTACGAAGATCAGGACGAAGGTGCATAAAGGCTTGTGCGCCATCAACAACGGTAGTTGCTGCAACTTTATGAGCAGCTTCAATAATTTTCTCTACAGGTTGAATATTTCCTAAGGCATTTGAAGCGTGGCTTATGGCAACAATTTTTGGTTTCTGTTCACAAATTAGTTCAACAGATGATTTTATATCTAAAATCCCCGATTCTTTGATAGGTAAAACTCTAAGAATACAGCCTCTTTCTTTACATAATTCTTGCCAAGGTACGATGTTTGCGTGATGTTCCAAAGCAGATACGCATATCACGTCACCTTGGTTTAGCTGCGCTTTAATTCCATTAGCTATAATATTAATGCTATCTGTTGCACCTGATGTCCAAACGACTTCTTTACTCTGAACATTTAAAAAATTAGCGACTTTTTCACGGGCTAGCTCAAATGCTGAGGTGGCTTGAGCGCTTAATGTGTGTAAACCTCTGTGTACATTTGCATTTTGCTCGCGATAAAAAGAATCTACAGCCTCGATAACTTGTCTTGGTTTTTGGCTCGTTGCACCCGAATCAAGATAGATAAAAAGGTCTTCATTGTTAGAAGTGTTAAAGATAGGGAACTGTTGTCTAAGCTCAGAGATAGGGCACATACTAAAGAAATTAAGTAAAATTTTGCAAATTATAACAATAAAAAAGGCCGCGAGTGCGGCCTTTTTCAAATCTTAAAGCATTATCTTTCAGATTTTGCTTTGTAGTCGCGCTGTGTATAGCCTGTGTAAAGCTGACGAGGACGACCAATTTTGTGACCTGGTTGAGAAAGCATCTCATCCCAGTGTGAGATCCAACCAACTGTACGAGACATTGCAAAAATTACAGTGAACATACTTGTTGGAATACCAATCGCTTTAAGAATGATACCTGAGTAGAAGTCTACGTTAGGGTATAGTTTCTTCTCGATGAAATATGGGTCTTCAAGCGCAATTTGCTCTAAACGCATAGCAACGTCTAGTAGCGGATCTTGAATGTTTAGCTCTTCAAGTACTTGGTGACACGTTTCACGCATTACTGTTGCACGAGGATCGAAGTTTTTGTAAACACGGTGACCAAAGCCCATTAGACGGAATGGGTCATTTTTGTCTTTCGCTTTAGCAACATACTCGTCAATACGATCAACTGAACCGATCTCTTCTAACATGTTTAAACATGCTTCGTTTGCACCACCGTGAGCAGGGCCCCATAGTGACGCGATACCAGCAGCGATACATGCATATGGGTTTGCACCAGAAGAACCAGCAAGACGAACAGTAGACGTTGAAGCGTTTTGCTCGTGATCAGCGTGAAGCATGAAAATACGGTCCATTGCTTTAGCAAGAACAGGGCTTACTTCATACTTTTCAGCTGGTACTGAGAACATCATGTGTAGGAAGTTTTCAGCGTAGCTAAGGTCGTTGCGTGGGTATACAAATGGCTGACCGATGTTGTACTTGTAACACATAGCCGCGATAGTAGGCAGTTTAGCGATTAGTTTAACCGCACTGCGGTGACGCTGTTCAGCATCTGAGATGTCTAAGTCATCATGGTAGAATGAAGAAAGTGCACCAACAACACCGCATAGCATAGCCATTGGGTGTGAATCTACACGGAAACCTTGGAAGAAAGCAGCAATCTTCTCGTGCATCATAGTGTTGGTTGTGATTTCTTCAGCGAACTCAGCATGTTGTTCTTCTGTAGGAAGTTCACCATTAAGAAGTAAGTAGCATAACTCGATGTAGTTTGAGTTCTCAGCTAACTGCTCGATAGGGTAACCACGGTGAAGTAGTACACCTTTACCGCCATCGATGTAGGTAATAGATGACTCACAAGAGCCAGTAGACATAAAACCTGGGTCATATGTGAAGTGGCCGTGAGCGCCTAAGGTACGAACGTCAATTACGTCTTGACCAGCAGTGCCAGAGTAAATTGGAAGTTCGATTGGATCATGACCATCAATATGGACTGTGGCTTTTTTATCTGCCATCTATTTATCTCCTATGAAATAACAATGTCGATTGTTATGTTGTGATACTAATGTTAAGCAAATTCAGATCATTTTAACGTATAACAGGGGTATAAAGTCAATTTTTATAAGGATTATGCAAAAATGGATAATAAATATTCTACTCGAGTTTAAATATTATACCATTGGCTAATTCGCAAGCTTCTCAATCTAAACAAGAATTGTAAAAGCACTCACGGCCTTATATACTGTATGCGGTTTAATACCATGTCGTCTGTGGGTAAACCTATTTTTACAACAAAAATCCGTTTCTGTTGCAAAAAAGGTTTACTTAGAGTGTGTCATTTATACATTCGGTATAAATGGTTTTATAAAAACAAGTAGATGAAGCTCCTTATGTGGGCAAGATGGGCAAGTAACTGTGAAAAAGCAAAGACCTGTAAATCTAGATCTTACGACTATATCTATGCCAGCAACTGCTAAAGCATCAATTCTTCACCGTATTTCGGGTGTGGCATTGTTCATTGCTTTAACTTTTGTTATCTGGGCTTGGTCTGAGTCTCTTTCTTCTCCTGAAGGGTTTGAATTTGTAAAAGAGCTATTCACTGGCTTTATTGCAAAATTCATTGCATGGGGCACCTTCGCGGCGCTTTCATATCACCTAATCGGTGGTATTCGCCACATGATCCAAGACATGGGTCACTGGGAAGAATTAGAATCGGGCAATAGCAGCGCTAAAATTGCGATTGCACTTTGGGTAATCGTTGCAATTCTAGCTGGAGTGTGGATATGGTCTTAAATCAAGCAACTCTGAAGCGTGATGGTGTACAAGATTATGTATCATTACGTGCTACCGCGTTAATTATTGCAGCATATGCATTCTTTATCGTTGGTTATTTATTCCTTACCCCTGAACTTACTTATGAAGCTTGGACGGGTTTATTCTCAAACCTTTTCGTTAAAGCAGCAACGTTTATCACTTTAGTGTGCATTATGGTTCACACTCGCATTGGTCTTTGGCAAGTCCTAACAGACTATGTGAAAGCATCTGCGTTGCGTTCAGTTTTAGGTTTCGTATTAAACCTTATGGCCGTTGCTTACGTAGCAATTGGTCTATTCGTTTTATGGGGTGTTTAAGTGAAATATAATGTTCGTGAATTTGATGCAGTAGTAGTAGGCGCCGGTGGTGCTGGTATGCGTGCTGCTCTTGCGATTTCTGAATCAGGCAAAAGCTGTGCCCTGATCTCTAAAGTATTCCCAACTCGTTCGCATACAGTGTCTGCGCAAGGTGGTATTACAGTTGCTCTTGGTAATTCTCATGAAGATAACTGGGAATGGCACATGTACGATACGGTTAAAGGTTCTGATTACATCGGTGACCAAGACGCTATCGAATACATGACTAAGACAGGTCCAGAAGCTATCACAGAACTTGAGAACATGGGTTTACCATTCTCGCGTTTCGAAAACGGCCGTGTTTACCAACGTCCATTTGGTGGTCAATCTAAAAACTTTGGTGGCGAACAGGCTGCGCGTACTGCAGCAGCAGCTGACCGTACTGGTCACGCACTACTTCACTGTCTTTACCAACAAAACGTTAAAAACAAAACAAACGTATTCTCTGAGTGGTATGCGTTAGACCTTGTTAAAAATGACAAGGGTGACGTTGTTGGTGTAACAGCCATCTGTATTGAATCAGGTGAAGTTGTTTACTTCAAATCAAAAGCTGTTGTACTTGCAACAGGTGGTGCTGGTCGTATTTATGCGTCTACAACGAATGCACACATTAATACTGGTGACGGTGTTGGTATGGCAGTTCGTGCAGGCATTGCTATGCAAGACATGGAAATGTGGCAGTTCCACCCAACGGGTATTGCTGGCGCAGGTACACTTGTAACTGAAGGTTGTCGTGGTGAAGGTGGTTACCTTCTTAATAAAGACGGCGAACGCTTCATGGAACGTTATGCGCCAAACGCTAAAGACTTAGCAGGTCGTGACGTTGTTGCACGTGCAATGATGACTGAGATCCGTGAAGGTCGTGGTTGTGAAGGTCCTTGGGGTCCACATATCAAACTTAAGCTTGACCATCTTGGTGCTGAAATGCTTAACCTACGTCTTCCAGGTGTTTGTGATCTATCTAAGACATTCGCACACGTTGACCCTGCAGAAGAGCCAATCCCTGTAATCCCAACATGTCACTACATGATGGGTGGTGTACCGACTAACGTAAATGGCCAAGTACTAAATGTGAATGAAAACGGTGACGAGCGCATCGTTGAAGGTCTATTCGCTGTTGGTGAAATTGCATGTGTATCTGTACACGGTGCAAACCGCCTAGGTGGTAACTCACTTCTTGACCTTGTTGTATTCGGTCGTGCGGCAGGTAACTTCTTAGGTACTTACCTGAAAGACTTTGAGTCTACAGGTGATGCGACGCAAGATAACATTGACGAAGCATTTGCTCGTTTCAATCGTTGGGAGAACTCTGAACCTGGTAAAGGTGAAGATCCAGCGCAAATCAAGAAAGACTTACAAGAGTGTATGCAGCTTAACTTCTCGGTATTCCGTGAAGGTGACTCAATGGCTGAAGGCCTTGAACAGCTTAAAGCGATTCGTGAGCGTCTTAAGCACGCACGTCTTGACGATAAGTCGTCAGACTTCAACACACAACGTATCGAATGTCTTGAGTTAGACAACCTTATGGAAACTGCTTACTCTACAGCAGTAGCTGCAAATTTCCGTACTGAAAGCCGTGGTGCTCACTCTCGCTTTGACTTCCCAGAGCGTGACGATGCAAACTGGCTATGTCACTCATTACATCACCCTGAGTCAGATGTGATGACTAAACGTGATGTAAACTTTGCGCCGACTACGCGTGAAGCATTCCCACCTAAAGCACGTACTTACTAGGAGTTAACGATGGCAACATTAGAATTTTCTGTTTATCGTTATAACCCTGATGTGGACAACGCGCCACGTATGCAGGATTATAAACTCGAGGTAGAAGAAGGCCGTGATATGATGGTTTTGGACGCGCTTTTATTATTAAAAGAGCAAGATCCAACACTATCTTTCCGTCGTTCTTGCCGTGAAGGTGTATGTGGCTCTGATGGTTTAAACATGAACGGCAAAAACGGCCTTGCATGTATTACTCCGTTATCTGCATTAAAGGGCAACAAAGTTATTTTACGTCCTTTACCAGGTTTACCAGTCATTCGTGACCTTGTTATCGACATGACTCAGTTCTACACTCAATACGAGAAAGTTAAGCCTTTCTTAATTAATGATAAGCCAACAGGTGGTATTGAGCGTCTTCAGAGTGTTGAAGATCGTGAAAAGCTTGATGGTCTTTATGAGTGTATTTTATGTGCTTGTTGTTCAACATCTTGTCCTTCATTCTGGTGGAATCCAGATAAGTTCATCGGTCCTGCAGGTCTATTACACGCTTACCGTTTCTTAGCGGATAGCCGTGATACTGCGACTGAAGAGCGTCTGAAAGATTTAGATGATGCATTTAGCGTATTCCGCTGTCACAGTATCATGAACTGTGTAAGCGTATGTCCAAAAGGCTTAAATCCAACTAAAGCCATTGGTCAGATTAAATCTATGTTGTTAAATCGTTCGGTTTAATCCATAGTTAAATCCACAAGATGGCATCTGCAGATGCCATCTTGTTTTAGTTTAATTTCTGCGCGAATAAAAAGGGCTAATTAATGCACGAAGGTGTGATGAAGGCATGGCTAGAATCTTCGCATTTATATGGCGGAAACGTAGCTTATGTAGAAGAGCTTTATGAAGCGTATCTAGACGATGCGACTTCAGTGCCAGAAGAATGGCGTGAAGTGTTTGATCAACTTCCTAAAGTTGATGGTGTGGATGTTGATGTAAAACATTCAGAAGTGAAAGCACAATTTGCTGAACTTGCGAAAAACAAACACAGAGAAGTAGTTGTTGCAGCAGCTGGTACTACAGATGCTAAACAAGTACGTGTACTACAGCTTATTAATGCGTTTAGATTCCGAGGCCATCAAAATGCAAACCTAGATCCGTTAGGTTTGTGGCAACGTGAACGTGTTAGAGATCTAGATTTGTCTTACCATGATCTAGACAATGCTGACTTAGACAAAGAATTTAACGTTGGCTCTTTTGCTTGTGGCAAAGAGACAATGAAACTAAAAGACTTGTATGCAGCCTTGAAAACCACTTATTGTGGTTCTGTTGGTGCTGAATACATGCATATCACTTCTACAGAAGAAAAACGTTGGTTACAAAAACGTTTAGAATCTACCTTCTCACAGCCTCAATTTAGCAAAGAAACTAAACTTAGAATTCTTAAAGGTCTAATTGCAGCTGATGGTCTTGAAAAGTATTTAGGTGCAAAATTCCCTGGTGCAAAACGCTTCTCTTTAGAAGGTGGTGATGCATTGGTACCTATGCTTAAAGAGCTTATTCACCGTGCAGGTGAAAGCGGCCAAGAAGAAGCTGTAATTGGTATGGCACACCGTGGTCGCTTAAACGTTCTTGTAAACGTACTAGGTAAAAATCCACAGGTTCTTTTTGATGAGTTTGCTGGTAAATACGGTGAACTAGCTGGTTCGGGTGATGTTAAATATCACATGGGTTATTCGTCTGACTTCGCTACCAATGGTGGTGATGTTCATATGGCGCTTGCATTCAACCCATCTCACCTTGAAATCGTTAATCCTGTAGTTATGGGGTCAGTAAGAGCACGTCTTGACCGTTTAGGTTGTAAGAACGGTTCTAAAGCGCTACCTATTACTATTCACGGTGACTCAGCAATTGCTGGTCAAGGTGTTGTTCAAGAAACATTCAATTTATCGCAAACACGTGCATTTGGCGTTGGTGGTACAGTTCGAATCGTTGTAAACAACCAGGTAGGCTTCACAACATCTAAGCAAGAAGATGTGCGTTCTACAGATTATTGTACTGACATCGCTAAGATGGTTC
Source organism: Pseudoalteromonas sp. BZB3 (assembly GCF_040104455.1). Lineage (NCBI taxonomy): Bacteria > Pseudomonadati > Pseudomonadota > Gammaproteobacteria > Alteromonadales > Pseudoalteromonadaceae > Pseudoalteromonas > Pseudoalteromonas sp. BZB3. The sequence goes on from NZ_JBECOS010000011.1 coordinate 77,466, forward strand.
AGGCTCCAATCTTCCATGTGAATTCTGATGATCCAGAAGCAGTTGCATTTGTAACTCAGCTAGCACTTGATTTCCGTAATCAGTTTAAGCGCGATGTTGTTATTGACTTAGTTTGTTACCGTCGTCACGGTCACAACGAAGCAGATGAGCCAAATGCAACACAGCCACTGATGTATCAAAAAATCAAAAAGCACCCAGTTCCTCGTCAGCTTTATGCAGACAAGCTTGCTGCTGAAGGTGTGATTTCTGCTGATGAGTCAAAAGCGCTTGCGAATGAATACCGCAATGGCTTAGACAACGGTGTATGTGTTGTTGAAGAAGTTAAAGAAGAAACTAAGCACTCATCTGATTGGTCTAAGTTTGTAGGTCATGATTGGGATGTAGCTTACGATCCGAAGGTATCTGTTGAGAAGCTGAAAGAGCTTGGTAATGTGCTTGCTGCTTATCCAGAAAACCACAAAGCACAGTCTCGTGTTAAGAAAATATATGACGACCGTAAAGCAATGGCGAGCGGTGACAAATTACTAGACTGGGGTATGGCTGAATCTTTGGCGTATGCAACTTTAGTAGATGAAGGCACAGACGTCCGTATGACAGGTCAGGATTCTGGCCGTGGTACTTTCTTCCACCGTCATGCTGTTGTTCACAACCAAGAAGATGCATCTGTTTACCTACCTCTACAGAATATCCGTGAAGGTCAGGGCGCATTTGAAGTTTATGACTCAGTGTTATCTGAAGAAGCTGTATTAGCGTTTGAATATGGTTATGCAACAGCAGAGCCTACTTCACTGGTTCTTTGGGAAGCTCAGTTCGGTGACTTCGCTAACGGTGCTCAAGTTGTATTTGACCAGTTCTTGAGCTCAGGCGAGCAAAAGTGGGGTCGTCTATGTGGCTTAACTATGCTTCTTCCACATGGCTATGAAGGTCAGGGGCCAGAGCACAGTTCTGCACGTTTAGAACGTTACCTACAACTATGTGCTGACCATAATATGCAGGTGTGTGTTCCTTCAACACCAGCTCAAGTTTATGCAATGCTTCGTCGTCAATCGGTTCGTCCTTTGCGTCGTCCTCTGATTGTAATGACACCTAAGTCACTATTACGTCATCCTCTAGCTGTTTCTTCTTTAGATGAGCTTTCGGAAGGTGTTTTCCACAACATGATTGATGAGATTGACGATATCAATCCTGAAAATGTTGAAAGAGTGGTTTTCTGTAGTGGTAAAGTTTATTACGAACTATTGCAAGAGCGTCGTAAACTTGAATTAAACAATGTTGCTATTGTTCGTGTTGAACAGCTATATCCTTTCCCTCACCAGGAAATGGAAGACATCATGTCTCGCTATCAACATGTTAAAGATTTTGTATGGTGTCAAGAAGAGCCACAAAACCAAGGTGCTTGGTATTGCTCTCAACACCACTTCTGGGAAGCAATCCCAGCAGGTGCAAATCTTTCTTACGCAGGACGTAAGGCTTCAGCTGCTCCAGCATGTGGTTATATGTCTACTCATACTAAAGAACAAAACGCGTTAGTTGCTGACGCATTAACAATTAAGAAATAAGGGATAAGAGATGACAACCGAAATTAAGGTTCCAGTTCTTCCTGAGTCAGTAGCAGACGCTACTGTCGCGACTTGGCATGTTAAAGTTGGTGACGCTGTATCACGCGACCAAAACTTAGTTGACATCGAAACTGACAAAGTTGTTCTAGAGGTAGTTGCACCAGAAGATGGTGTAATTGTTTCTATCTCTGAAGATGAAGGCGCAACTGTATTAGGCGAGCAAGTGATTGCTCAACTTGGTGCTGCTGGCGAAGCTGCTGCACCAGCTCAACAATCAAATGAACAAGCTGCACCAGTAGCTGCTGCAGCAACAGAAGGTAAAGACGTGGAAATTAAAGTACCTGTACTTCCAGAATCAGTAGCAGACGCTACAATTGCAACTTGGCATGTTCAACCTGGTGAAGCGGTAAGCCGTGACCAGAATCTTGTTGATATTGAAACAGACAAGGTTGTACTAGAAGTTGTTGCACCTGAAGACGGTGTGATGGGTGAGCAGATCCATGCTGAAGGTGAAACTGTACTTGGTGAACAAGTCATTGGTAATATCGTTGTTGGCGCTTCTGCTCCAGCGGCGGCACCTGCTGAAGCGGCACCAGCTTCTGATGAGTCTTCAGACGTATTAACACCGTCAGTTCGTCGTTTAATCGCTGAAAAAGGCCTTGATGCTTCGCAGATCAAAGGTACTGGTAAAGGCGGTCGTATCACGAAAGAAGACGTTGATGCATTCCTTAAAGCTCCAGCGGCTAAGCCTGCTGCGGCTCCTTCGGCAGCATCTGCACAAGCACCTGCTGCGCCTTTAGGTGACCGTTCACAGAAACGTGTACCAATGACACGTCTACGTAAGACAATTGCTAATCGTCTTCTTGAAGCTAAGAACTCAACGGCAATGCTTACTACGTTCAACGAAGTTAACATGAAGCCAATCATGGACCTTCGTAAGCAATACAAAGACGTATTTGAAGAGCGTCACGGTATCCGTTTAGGTTTCATGTCTTTCTATGTGAAAGCTGTAACTGAAGCACTTAAGCGTTTCCCTGAAGTAAATGCGTCAATTGACGGTGATGACATCGTTTACCACAACTACTTTGATATCAGCATCGCGGTTTCTACTCCACGTGGCCTTGTTACACCAGTTCTTCGTGACTGTGACAAGCTTTCAGTTGCTGAAATCGAGAAGGGTATCCGTGAATTAGCGCTTAAAGGTCGTGACGGCAAACTAACTGTTGACGATATGACAGGCGGTAACTTCACTATCACTAATGGTGGTGTATTCGGTTCATTACTTTCTACACCTATCATCAACTTACCTCAGTCTTCAATTCTTGGTATGCACAAAATCCAAGAGCGTCCTATGGCTGTAAACGGTAATGTTGAAATTTTACCTATGATGTACCTAGCGCTTTCTTACGACCACCGCCAAATCGATGGTAAAGAATCAGTAGGCTTCTTGGTAACAATTAAGGAACTTCTTGAAGATCCAACGCGTCTTCTTCTAGACGTATAATAGTTATTGTTTAGATATTAAGCTGTATGACTCATCATACAGCTTTTTTTTTGCGGCTTTGGTCTAACTAGGGTTTTCATACTTAGCCTTGGGATCTATACTAGGGGCGCAATTTGGGATAGCTATTTATGAAATGTAGATAGCTTTAATAGTATAAGAAATTGGATAAAGCATCATGAATTTGCATGAGTATCAGGCAAAACAACTTTTTGCCGACTATGGTTTACCTGTATCTGAAGGTTTCGCTTGTGATACACCACAAGAAGCAGTTGAAGCTGCTGGTAAAATCGGTGGTGACAAGTGGGTTGTTAAATGTCAAGTGCACGCAGGTGGACGTGGTAAAGCTGGCGGTGTAAAACTAGCTGACAGCAAAGACGAAATCCGCGCATTCGCAGAAAACTGGTTAGGTAAAAACTTAGTAACTTACCAAACAGACGAAAAAGGTCAGCCAGTTGCTAAAATCTTAGTAGAAAGCTGCACTGATATTGCAAATGAATTATACCTAGGTGCTGTTGTAGACCGTGCTTCACGTAAAATCGTGTTCATGGCTTCAACTGAAGGTGGTGTAGAAATCGAGCAAGTTGCTGAAGAAACACCAGAACTAATTCACAAAGCAGAAATCGATCCATTAGTAGGCCCTCAGGCATACCAAGGTCGTGAGCTAGGCTTCAAACTAGGTCTAACTCCTGCACAAATTAAACAGTTCACTAAGATCTTCCTAGGTCTTGCGAACATGTTCATCGATCACGATTTCGCACTTCTTGAAATCAACCCTCTAGTAATCACAGACGCTGGTAACCTTCACTGTCTAGACGGTAAGATCGGTGTAGACGGTAACGCATTATTCCGTCAGCCTAAGATCCGTGAATTCCACGATCCTTCACAAGAAGACGCACGTGAAGCTCACGCAGCAAGCTTCGAGCTAAACTACGTTGCGCTAGACGGTAACGTTGGTTGTATGGTTAACGGTGCAGGCCTAGCAATGGGTACTATGGACATCGTAAACCTACACGGTGGTAAGCCAGCTAACTTCCTAGATGTTGGTGGCGGTGCTACTAAAGAGCGTGTTGCTGAAGCATTCAAGATCATCCTTTCTGATGACAATGTTAAAGCAGTTCTAGTTAACATCTTCGGTGGTATCGTACGTTGTGATATGATCGCAGAAGGTATCATTGGTGCTGTTAAAGAAGTTGGTGTAAACGTACCAGTTGTTGTACGTCTTGAAGGTACTAACTCTGAACTAGGTCGTGAAGTTCTTGCTAACTCTGATCTTGACATCATTGCAGCTGAGTCTCTAACTGACGCTGCTGAGAAAGTAGTTGCTGCTGCGGAGGGCAAATAATGTCTGTTTTAATTAACAAAGATACTAAAGTAATCTGTCAAGGTTTCACTGGTGGTCAAGGTACTTTCCACTCAGAGCAAGCTATCCAGTACGGTACACAGATGGTTGGTGGTGTTTCTCCAGGTAAAGGTGGTACAACTCACCTAGGTCTTCCTGTATTCAACACTGTACGTGAAGCTGTAGACACTACTGGCGCAACTGCTTCAGTTATCTACGTTCCAGCTGCGTTCTGTAAAGATGCTATCTTAGAAGCAATCGATGCTGGTATCCAGCTGATCGTTTGTATCACTGAAGGTATCCCTACACTAGACATGGTTGACGTGAAAGAGAAGCTTGAGCAAACTGGCGTTCGTATGATCGGTCCTAACTGCCCAGGTGTTATCACTCCAGGTGAAACTAAAATCGGTATCATGCCTGGTCACATCCACAAGCCAGGTAAAGTAGGTATCGTATCACGTTCTGGTACGCTTACTTATGAAGCAGTTAAGCAAACAACTGACGCAGGTTTCGGTCAATCAACGTGTGTTGGTATCGGTGGTGACCCAATTCCTGGTACTAACTTCATCGACGTACTTGAAATGTTCGAGAAAGACGAGCAGACTGAAGCTATCGTAATGATCGGTGAGATCGGTGGTACAGCTGAAGAAGAAGCAGCTGAGTACATCAAGCACAACGTAACTAAGCCAGTTGTTTCTTACATCGCTGGTGTTACAGCTCCTCCAGGTAAGCGCATGGGCCATGCTGGTGCAATTATCTCTGGTGGTAAAGGTACAGCTGACGAGAAGTTCGCTGCACTAGAAGCTGCAGGTGTTAAGACTGTTCGTTCACTAGCTGACATCGGTGTTGCACTTAAAGAAAAAGCGGGTTGGTAATCTAACCTTGCTTGAAAAAGGCTCCTGAGGGAGCCTTTTTTGTATTTAAATTTCTATAGCTAGAAGCTAGGAATGTAAAATAAAATTTAAATTTGTTCTTCTTCACGAAGTGTGAGTACTTCAAAACTATCTTTTGTGACAAGAATAGTGTGTTCAGCTTGTGCTGAAAGCTTTCTGTCTTTAGTCACTACAGTCCAACCATCTTTCTTTGTTTTAACGCGAGCTGTGCCTTGGTTGATCATTGGTTCAATGGTGAAAGTCATGCCTTCTTTTAATGTTAGGCCAGTGTTAGGGCGGCCATAATGTAAAACATTTGGCTCTTCATGCATTTCTCGGCCTATACCGTGACCGCAATACTCTTTTACAACCGTGTAGCCAAATTTACTCACATAATTCTGTATTGCAAATCCAATATCACCTAGCTTTGCACCTGGCTTTACGGTTTTTATACCTAACCACATCGCTTCTGTTGTGACTTTGACTAATGCTCTGGCATCAGGTTTAGCATCCGGCATGACATACATTTTACTTGAGTCTGTGATAAAACCATTTTTCTCTAAGGTAATGTCGATATTGACGATATCGGTGCTTTTTAAAATTTGGCTTGCACTAGGAACGCCGTGACAGACTACTTCGTTAACTGAGCTATTGAGACAATACTGATAGCCGTATTGTCCTTTTGAAGCAGGGCGCGCCTTTAATTCATTAATGATATAGCTTTCTACTTGCGAATCTATATCTAGCGTTGAAACACCGGGTTTGATGAAATTATCGAGCATTTTGAACACTTGGGCGAGCAATTTGCCTGATTCTCGCATCAGTTCAATTTCATCTACCGATTTAATGGTAACTTCATTCATTCAGTGATGCCTCTTTTTGTCGCTGTAACATGAGCTCTTGTTGAATTAACTCGTTAAATGTTTTGTCAGGATGCATTTCGCATAAGCGACCGATTTTTATCCAAAATTCGGCTTGTGAGTTGATAGAGCGAGACATAACTGACGACGTTGTACGAATTTCTTCGTGTAGTTCATCTGAAATTTTTACAATACCCATTATATATTCCATATATAAAACATATATGCATTGTATATCGTAAAATAAAAAAAGGAAGCGAATGCTTCCTTTGGTTTCCTTAACATTACATCTAAAATGCTTTTTTAACTTTTTGCTATTTTTCTAATCCAAATGGGTCATCAATACTATGACTTGGCTCAGTAAACCATTTAGGGCCGTTTTCCGTCATATAGAAATGATCTTCAAGACGAATACCAAACTCATCTGGGATCACTAGCATAGGTTCGTTACTAAAACACATACCTGGGGCTAATAGTTGTGGGTTATTCTTTACAAGGTAAGGCCATTCATGAATATCTAAGCCAATACCATGGCCTGTTCTGTGTGGACACCCAGGTGTTTGATAATCAGGACCAAGATCAACTGACGCTAAATAATCTCTTGCCGCTTTATCTACATCGCCACATGTATTACCGATTTGTGCCGCTTCAAATGCAGCGGCTTGCGCATTCTTCTCATGTTGCCACATTGTTCTTTGGCGTTCAGTTACTTCGCCAAATACAAATGTGCGGGTGATATCCGATAGGTAATCATGTACTTTACAGCCAGTATCAATCAGAACCACATCACCTTCTTTTAATGTTTGCGGATCTTTCACACCATGAGGAAACGAGCTTGCTTTACCAAACAGTACTATGACGAAGTAGTTTCCTGATGGGGCGCCCACTTTTTTATGGGCTTCGTTGATGAAAGCTTCAACTTCTGTCGTGGTGATCCCTTCATGCAACATGCTCGCCGTTGCCTTATGTACTTCTAAAGTCATGTCCATAGCACGTTGAATAAGCTTCAATTCGTTTTCTGATTTATGCATACGACAATGTGCAGTGACTTCTTTACCGTTAATTAGGTTAAGAGAAGGAGCATGGTTACGAATACCATCAAAAATGAAAAACGCCGCACTTTCATCAATAGCAACTTTAGCATCAGAGCCAATGCCATACTGTTCAAGCACGTTTAAAAATAATTGGTAAGGGCTCTGTTCTTCTTGCCAGCCGTGAATTGGACCTTCAACGACTTGGTAGTCTAATAGTGTGCCAATTTCGAAATAAGGCGCGATGAATTGCACATCGCCTTTTGCTGGCAAAATAGCACCAACCATGCGTTCACTGGCATACCACTGCATACCTGTGAAGTATTTTAAATTCGTGCCTGCATTCAAATATAAAGCTGCAATATCGTTGTCTTGCATATAGCGCTGCGCTTTTTTAATACGCTGCTGGTATTCTTCGATGCTAATTGGCTTTAAGTCATGAGTCATATTTTGTAATGACTCTAAAGCTTCTTGTTTGGTTTTCGTACCAACGCCTAATGGCTTCATATTTTGCTCCTAGAATCTGTCTATTCTGTAAGGGGTTAAATCTATGCTAGTTTTCTCACCTAAGCAAAGTTGTGAGACAATTTGTGCTGTAATTGCCGCTTGGGTCAGACCTAAATGTTGATGGCCAAAGGCAAATACAATATTTTTATTATTGGGTGCTGTATTTAATACAGGTAATGAATCAGGAAGAGAAGGGCGATGACCCATCCACGTGGTTTTAACGGTTTGTTTTTCGATACCGTTAACTAGCGCTTTAGCGTGATCTAAAAGCATGGTTGCTCTTGTCATGTTTTCAGCGGCTTCTAGTCCTGCAAACTCGACTGTCCCAGCAAGTCTAAGCCCATGCTTCATTGGGGTAATAATAAATTGTCTATCGGCTGAAGCTACAGGGCGTTTCAAACAAGTCGAATTATCAACCATGGCATGGTAACCACGCTCGGTATCTATCGGTACTTTGAAACCAAGTTGTTTTGCTAAAGGTTTGCTCCAAGCGCCGGTTGAAACTACCACTTTTGCAAACTGATGTTTAGCACCTGATGCGAGCTCTATCATCACGCCTTTTTTGTTCGGGATAATTTGTGTCACTTTATCTTTTTTAAATACTAAGCCCTGAGACTCTGACATTTTATATATAGCTTGGCATAAGTCATATGGGTCAACGCTGTGGCCAACCTCAGTAAAATATAAAGCTTGTTTAATGTTCTTGCTTAGACTTGGCTCTAGTTCAAAAACCTCATCACCTTTTAAGTGTTTAACTGCAACGCCATTAGCTCGAAATGATTCAGCGATAGACGCAGCCAGTTTAAAATCTTCATGTTCAAAACTGAGTAGGCTGCCATCTACATGGACCAACCTTTCGAAATTCTCCTCACCTAATAAAGTTTTATATGCAGGTAATGAGGCTTCGTTTAATTGCCTAAGTGCCTTGGTGTGCGCACTATATTTTGACTTAGACATATTGATTAGGAAGCGAGTGAACCAAGGTAAGGCCTTGAACAGATATAACCAATCTATTCTTAATGCACCTTTTGGGTTTAGCAACATACTTGGAAGTTTTGGTAATAAACTCGCTTGTGCGAGTGGGAAAACTTGCTCAGTAGCAAAGTGACCGGCATTACCTTTCGAACATTTTTCTGCAATACCGTGTTCATCAAATAATGTGACTGAAAAGCCAGCATCAGTCAGACTCTTCGAATTACAAAGGCCAATGATCCCAGCGCCGATTACAGCAATATGTTGCTTTTCTTGCATTGATAATCTCCACAAACACCTTGAAAGCCTAATTTCAAGATATTGCATGTCTCTATTCTTTACTTCGTATAGAAAACTTTAGTTGTCTTCTATTAATGGAATTTATATATACTTTCATATGCTTAATCTTTTAATTGTCAATATGTATTTAAAACGATAAAAACTTTTAAAGAAAAATACATAGCAGAATATTGAACATTGTATACAATATGCGTAGGATGTAAACCATAAGAGGTAAAGAGGAAAGACAATGAACATTAATTGCCAAGTTCTGTATTCAGTAGTTGCTCCGCAATTAAATGATATTTTCACTAATCAATTCCAAAATGCTATGAACACGAATACGGTTCTTAGCTTAGTCAAGCAGGGTTATTAATATGCGTAAAGGGACATTTGCTTGTATCGATGGCCATACTTGTGGCAACCCTGTACGCTTAATCACCAGTGGTCACCCATATCTTAAGGGTGAAACGATGAGCGAAAAACGTCAGCATTTTCTTGCCGAGTTTGATTGGATCCGTCAATCACTGATGTTTGAGCCGCGCGGGCACGATATGATGTCAGGTTCATTTATTTATCCACCGACAACTGATGATGGCGATGCAGCTATTTTATTTGTTGAAACCTCTGGCTGTTTACCTATGTGTGGTCACGGCACCATAGGCACTGTGACATTTGCACTTGAAAATGCACAAATGCATCCAAAAGTACCTGGTAAATTAAAACTTGATACGCCAGCAGGGCGTGTAAATGCAGAATACTCAATGATTGATGGCAAAGTTGAATGGGTAAAAATATTCAATGTGCCAGCTTTTTTAGCCTATGAAAATATTGAAGTTGAAGTGCCAGAGCTAGGCAAGTTAACGGTTGATATTTCTTATGGTGGTAACTACTACATTATTGTCGAGCCACAAGAAAACTTCCCGGGTATTGAAAATTGGTCTGCCGCAGAAATTCTTAAATATAGTCCGCTTGTTCGCACTGCAATAAATGAGTTGCTTGAGTGTGTACACCCCGAAGATCCAACCGTAAAAGGTGCGTCGCATCTGCTTTGGACTGGCAAACCAAAACACGCAGAATCAAGCGCAGCCAATGCGGTTTTCTATGGCGATAAAGCTATAGACAGATCGCCTTGTGGCACAGGCACCAGCGCAAGAATGGCGCAGTTATTTGCAAAAGGTAAATTACAGCCTGGTGAAGATTTTGTACACGAAAGTTACATAGGCAGCCAGTTCGTAGGTTGCATTGAAGGCGTTACAGAAGTAGCGGGTACAACAGCAATTCTACCAAGTATCAAAGGATGGTCGAAAGTAACGGGCACTAGCAACATTAGCGTGGATGATAGTGACCCGTATGCTTTTGGCTTTCAAGTTGTATAACAAATTTAAACTAGACTAAAACCAGCAATTAGTAGCTGGTTTTTTCATTGAGGAGAAAAAGATGGAAATTAGCGGTGCAAGTTTTATCGCAGGTGAATGGTTAAAAGATGCAGACGCATCAGTATTTCATGCCTTTTCACCAAAGCGCCATGAGCCAATCGATACTCAGTTTTTCGAAGCAAGCCAAGACATGCTTGCAACAGCGATCAATGAAGCTGAAAAAGCATTTAAAGTTTATAGAAAGACTTCTCTTATTGAGCGTGCAACATTCTTACATGCTATTGCAGATGAGATAGAAGCCCTTGGTGATCAATTACTAGAGGTAACTCACGAAGAGACAAACCTGCCGTTTGCACGTTTACAAGGCGAGCGCGGCCGTACTATGAATCAGTTACGTGCTTTTGCTCAAGGTTTAGAGCTAAGTCAAAACGGCATTGTGAACCTAAGTGTACTAGACGAGGCAGATCCTGCACGTGCACCGTTAGCTAAGCCGCGTACCCAACTTGATTTTATTCCAGTTGGTGTGGTGGCTGTTTTTGGTGCCTCAAACTTCCCATATGCATTCTCGACGCTTGGTGGTGATACGGCATCGGCACTTGCTGCAGGTTGCCCAGTTGTTATGAAGAGCCATACTGCGCACCCAGCAACCAGCGAGTTAATGACCCGTGCTATTGAAAAAGCGATTGAGAAGTGTGATATGCCAAAAGGCGTATTTTCAATGATCCAAGCTAAGAAGTACGACATGGCACATGCACTTGTTGCAGCAGAGTCGGTTAAAGCGGTTGGCTTCACGGGTTCCATGTCTGTCGCGAGTAAATTAATCGAGACGATTAATACACGTAAAGAAGCTATTCCATTCTATGGTGAATTAGGCAGTATTAACCCGCAGTTTGTGTTACCAGAAATGGCAGAACAAAATGGCGAAGAGCTTGGTGCGAATTTATGTAATTCAATGTTGATGGGTAATGGCCAGTTTTGTACTAGCCCAGGTCTTTGGTTAGTACCTAATGGCTCTGATGCGCTACTAGAAAGCGTTAAGAAAACTGTGGCTGCAAGCAGTTCAGATACTTTATTATCACCAAATATTCTGAATAGCTTCAAACAAGCCATGGTTGAGCGTTCAGATATCGAGGGTGTAGAGCTTTTGGCTGCGGCAGAGTTATCTGAAGCGTTTCATGCAAATGCCCATATCTTTAAAACTGATATTGACACTTACTTGAATTCACCTTCATTACATGAAGAAGTATTTGGTCCTGCTGCTATGTTGGTGACCTACGACTCTATGGCAAAGCTAGAAACCTTGGTTGATGCTCTAGAAGGTCAGTTAACAGCATCAATTCATGGTACGGACAGCGATTTAGCGTCTGCGTCTGATCTAAGTGAAGATCTACAGTACAAAGTAGGGCGTTTAATCGAGAATCAAATGCCTACGGGCGTTGAAGTTTGTGCATCAATGAACCATGGTGGTCCATTCCCATCTTCAACAGATGTACGTTCAACCTCTGTTGGCTTGAATGCGATTCAACGTTTCTTACGTCCGATCTGTCGCCAAAGTGCGATCTAATCTAAGTATTGAATTACTTAATTCGCATATTTAATGCAAAAAAAGACCCAGAGTACAGGTTACTCTGGGCTTAGGGGACGGCTCATTTGAGCCAATGCGTTAACTTAAAACACCTTTCTAACAATCAGGGAGAAGTAAGAAAGTAATTTAATTGTAGTTAACTCTTAACAAAAACTACAAATAAACAACATAAAATAAACTCTATAATTATCAGTAGTATATATCCTTATAAGAATTTAGTCTAAAAACTGAATTAGACTGCTAACGCGACCATTCAATAACTCTATTATTCATAACCAAATCTCTAGGTAATGAGTTTTTTATCTTATTTTTTTGCCATTTTCCTAAACCTATCGGTGCACCACAAAGGGTTAAAATAACCTCACCACTATGATTAGAGACTGTTTCAAGTCGAATATCTTTGCCTTGATAATAATCTGCAGCTTGTGATTGGGTAAGCGCATAGGTGTTATTTTCTGCATGTTTGCCAAGTGCTGTTGCAAATTCATGTTCAAGCCGTACGCCATTTTTATGGGTTGTGCCTAACTTGATCCCGATACGAGAATATTTGATCTTGTTTTCAATTTCAGAGAATCGCTCAGGGAAAAGCCAGAGCTCTTTGTCTCGAACTGTTAGTTCACCAGGTAGTGATTTAATACCGAATTGTTTTTTGATTGCTGACATAAAGGCTTGTGTTAACTTTTTACCAGCCGATGAAAATGGGAAAGCGCCTTTTTTAGTTTTTAAATTCGGGTTATCAACCGATTTTAATTTTTTAAATTTAGCGATGAAAAAGCCTTCACTGTCAAAAACCTGAGGCCATACGTGCAAATAGCCTTCTGTTGTGCAGGCTTTATCTGCATTTTCAAAAAGTGCATTTAATGGTTCGATTTCAATATTATCACCAAATTGGTCAAGCAGATACTGACAAACCGCTTGGTTTTCGACAGGCGTGAGTGTACAGGTTGAGTAAATTAAAGAGCCACCGGGTTTAAGAGCAAAGAATGCGCTCTTGATAAGTTGTTTTTGTACATTGGCTATATCAATATTTGACGCAACAGACCAATTTTTTAAAGCGTCAGCATCTTTTCTGACTGTGCCTTCACCAGAACAAGGTGCATCAAGCTGAATGTTATCGAAACACTCAAACATATAATCGCCAAAGACAGCACCGTCAAAATGAGACAGTGCACAGTTATGCACGCCCATACGCTTCATATTTGCAGCCAGTACTTTTAAGCGTGAAGAAGAAAGCTCGTTTGCAACCAGAATGCCTTGGTTACTCATCATTGTAGCTATTTGCGATGTTTTTGAGCCAGGTGCGGCAGCCATATCTAGGACTATGTCGTCTTCTTTTAAACTCGATTTAAGTGCCATAGGGGGCAACATTGAGCTGGCCTCTTGAACATAAATACCACCACTCAAATGTATATCCGTACTGCCCAGGGGAAGGGTCTCTTCCTCTTCAGTACTTCGCTCAAGCCAAAAACCTGTGTCACACCAAGGAACAGCTTCAATTTTCCAATTATTCGTTGAGCAATATTGCTTAAATTCATTGACTGTCATCTTCAATGTATTCACTCTGACTGAGCGCCTAAGCGGTTTTTGACAATACTCTATAAAAGATTCAATACTCAAGCTGTCAGGTAAATAGGTTTTCACATCGTCGATGAAATTCTGTGGTATGAAGGTATCGGTATTCAAAATAATCTCTAGCAAATTTGCTTTTGACATGATTTTATCATTTAAAGGATAAATTTCTTTCAAATAAAAAAGATGTTTAGTGTAAAAATCTAAATTTACTCAAATATTCGTATTTAAACATATGCTAGTTGGTACTAAAGTTTATAAATTGTTCGAATTGGAATAATTACACATGATCGCTAGGTACGTTTTTATAATACTGATAGTTTGCTTGATAACAGGGTGTGGTGGCGGATCGCAATCTGAAGAGCCAGTACCAGAACAGCCCGCAGTATCCGATTCTGATAATGAAAATGGCTCGGATTCAGATGGGGGGGGAGACGGTTCTAGTGATGACTCTAGCAGTGGGTCTGACCAGGATTCAGGGAACGATTCTGATAATGATAGTAGCGATGAAGCCAAACCACCGGTTATAGCCATAAAAATAGATTCAGATACCTTTAAACAAGGTGAAATAGTTAAAGTTAAGGTCGAGGTAACAGAGCAAGGCTCAGAATCATTCAGTTTTGCATGGCAACAATTATCAGGACCTGAAATCGCACTGACAACGACTGATTCGTTAGAGTTTACAGCTTCTAATAATTCCACTGCTCTAGATGAAAAGTATCATTTCTTAGTGACAGTGACCAATTCAGCTGGTCTTTCCTCTCAACAAGAAGTTAGATTTTCAGTATTGAAGGATATGAACGATATACAAGCTGCAAGGCTTCTCCACCAGGCAAGTTTTGGACCGACTTACAATGAAATTCTGGCAGTTACAGGTAAAAGTTACGAACAATGGCTTGATGATCAATTTAACCTCCCGATTACTTATCATAGTCCACTCGTCGAAAATTACCCAGATCGAGATGAGCCTAATCAAATTAACCGTATAGATGCATGGTGGAAAGCAAGTTTAAACGCAGAAGATCAGTTAAGACAGCGTGTTGCTTTTGCCCTGAGTGAAATCTTTGTTGTATCCGATCTAAATACATCACTTAGTGGTGAGCCTGAAGGCATGGCTGCTTATTATGACATTTTACTTGAAAATGCTTTTGGAAATTATAGAGACTTATTAAAGCAAGTCACTTTATCACCTGTGATGGGCGTATACCTAAGCCACCTAGGAAATGAAAAAGCGGATCCTGAGCGTAATATTCGCCCTGATGAGAATTATGCACGTGAAGTTATGCAGTTGTTCACTATAGGTCTTAACGAACTAAACTTAAACGGTATGAATAAGCAAGATGAGAATGGCGAAATCATACCAACATACGGTCAAACTGAAATTGAAGGGTTTGCAAAAGTGTTTACTGGTTGGACATTTGCTTATAGCGCAAGATGGAGCCGACCAAGTAGAAACTATACTTTGCCAATGCAAGCTTTTGAAGACTATCACTCAAGAGCTGAAAAAACATTGCTAAATGGTGAGGTTATTCCAGCAAATACGAGCGCGGAACAAAGCCTAGAAATTGCGTTAGATAATTTGTTTAATCACGATAATGTCGCACCATTTATTTCAAAGCAGCTAATACAACGATTAATTACTTCTAATCCAAGCCCAGGTTACGTAGAGCGGGTCGCTATGGTATTCAATGATAATGGTGAGGGGGTAAGAGGAGATTTAGCTGCCACAGTGAAAGCGATTTATTTAGATAATGAAGCTAGAGGCCTCGCTACACCGCTTGCACATTTTGGCAAGATAAAAGAGCCTTTACTCAAAACAGTTCAGTTCTGGCGGGTTTTTAACGCTAAAACCCTTAATCACCGTTATTACACTTGGAATTTATCCTCAACTTATGGTCAGGGCCCTTTGCAATCGCCTTCGGTTTTCAACTTCTTTAGACCTGACTTTAAACCTGGGGAGCTGGCAAGCACTGAATTTGTTGCTCCCGAACTGCAAATCGCTAATGACGCAGCGTTAATCGGTATTATTAACACGCACTATGCAGATCTCGTTTGGCGTGTGGCTGAGCGTCATGATGAGTTAAATGAAAACAGCCTTTATCTATATATGCAAGCAGACCACGACTTAATCAATATGAATGGGCTGAGTGCAGTTTTAGATAAATACGATTTGCTATTTTTCGCCGGTAATATGTCACAAGAAATGAGACAAGCACTGATCGATATGGATGAGTTTTTTGCAAGCCGAGACAGTTATCAACGTATTTCCAATCTTGTTTATTTAATTTCAATTTCACCCGAATTTACCTTGCAGCAGTAGGAGACGGACATGAATAGAAGAAAGTTTTTATCTTATTGTATGAAAGGTGGCGTATCGGTTGCTGCATTAACTCAATTGCAACTACAGGCTTTTCAGGGATCTTTGTCTTATAGCTTTGACGATCATAAAGCGCTTGTCTGTGTATTTTTATTCGGTGGCAATGATTCCCTAAATATGTTGGTACCGTTAGAGGGCGAACAACGGACTTTATATGAAGCAAGTCGACAAAACTTAGCGGTGACAGATGCACTCCAACTCGCTCCAGTTACAGAATTTGCTGGTGGAGTAGGTCTTCATCCTGCTATGGGCTCAATAAAAAATATTTTTGATAATAGAAATTTAGCTTTTATATCCGGTGTAGGCAGCTTGATTGTGCCAACTAGCAAAGCAGAATATCAAAATGAAAGTGTGCCTCTTCCTAAACACTTATTCTCTCATAATGATCAGCAAGCTACTTGGATGCATGGCAGAGAAAAAGTCTCTTTAAACAGTGGCTGGGGCGCAAGACTATTAGAGCGAATAGAACAAGGTGGTTCATTCGTAAATAACATTTCATTAGCGGGAACCAACCCGTGGCAAACCAGTGTTAATCAAACGCCATTCTCATTACATAGAAGTGGTGTCAGTAAAATAAACCCAATTAATGGTACTGGAAATCGCGCAGCCCATGTAAAAAGTATAATGAATAGAGTGCTTGCCCAGTCAACCCACCCTCTAGCGAGTGCATATGGTACAAAAATGCAAAAAGCGATCACAAATACAGAAGCAATGAACAGTGCTATTGAGTCCAGCGAAGATCTAAGCAGCTATTTTTCTGATAGTAGTTTGTCACAACAACTGCATACTGTGGCTAAATCAATCTCAGTTAGAGAAACACTCAATGCAAAAAGACAAATTTACTTTGTGAGTATGGGGGGCTTTGATACACATGATAATCAGCTCACAACTCATCCAGCATTATTAGGCGCTTTATCTCAGTCTTTGTCAGAGTTCAATACAGCGATGTCATCCATCAATGCAAACGATGATGTAACCTTATTTACGATGAGTGACTTTGGCCGCACTTTAACGTCGAATGGTGACGGTACTGATCATGGTTGGGCGGGAAATCAAATCATTATGGGTGGCGCGGTAAATGGCGGAGAAATTTATGGCTCACTGATGACGCAACACCTAGATGGCCCGAATGATACGCGGGGAGGGCGTTTGATCCCACAAGTTGCGAACGAGCAATACTTTGCGTCTTTGGCACAGTGGTTTGGTTTAGATAACACAGAGTTGGTTGATATCTTTCCAAACTTAACTAATTTTAACTCGCATACCTTACCATTTATGCGTAGCTAACAAAAGAATATTGTATACAATCGTAGTTTGAGTTATGTTATTGCCATTATTGGTGGTGGTATAACTCAAATGCAAACACGATATCTTCAACGTCAGCAGCGTTTATTATTAGCTTTACAAGAGAAAGACGTAAAAAACTTGTTGGTGTTTAACTACGAAAACATCTTTTATCTAACAGGTTACAGTGGTAACGCAGCTTACCTCATCGTTTCTACACAAGGTCTATGGCTGATCACTGATTACCGATATTTTGAACGAGCAAAATCAGAAAGCAATGGTTGTGACATTATTTGCAGAGACAGAGATACAGAATCATTGGGCGCATGTATCAAGCGTTTTTTACCTCACGAAAAGACTGGATTTGAAAGCCAAGCCGTCAATTATGGCGTGTGGTTATCTATTGCGAATGAATTAGCTTCATATGACGTTTCACCACTTGATGGCTACATTGAAAAACTCAGGATGGTTAAAGACAAGTTCGAAGTTGCTTCAATTAAAAAAGCAGCAGCTATTGCAGATTTGGCCCTTGCAGATTTGCTCACACAAGTTTCAAAAGGGGTGACCGAATTAGATTTGGCAACTGAACTTGACTATAAAATGAAAAAGCTTGGATCTGATGGGGTAAGCTTCGACACCATTTTATTGTTTGCTGAGCGCAGTGCTTTGCCCCATGGAAAGCCTGGAGATAAAAAGCTTAATTATGGTGACTTGTTACTGATTGATTTTGGTGCTGTGGTCAATGGCTATCGCTCAGATATGACGCGTACTTATGTTTATGGCGAACCAAACTCCCATCAGCAAGCTATGTATGATGCTGTTTTCGCATCTCAAAGCAAATCTTTAGAGAGTCTTAAAGCAGGAGTTGATTGTCAGCAGCTAAATCAGATTTCATTAGATGTTTTGGCTCAAGCTGGTTTTTTAGAGTATGCAGGCAAAGGGTTGGGACATGGTGTGGGTTTGGCATTACATGAAATGCCTTTTATAAACCCAAATACAGATTATCGGTTAGAAGCAGGCAATATTATTACTATTGAGCCTGGAGTGTATATACCTGACGTCGGTGGCATTCGCATTGAAGATGATGTACTCGTAACCAATGATGGTTTTGAGTTTATAACCCATGCACCAAAATCGTTTGTGATTAAATAAGGAAAAGAAATGAAAATAGTTACCGAACAACAAGTACATGCTAGTTTAAGTTTCAACAAGGTCATCGACGCATTAAAAGAAGGCTTTTCAAGACCTGCGGGCACACCGACCAGACAAGTGTTTGAATTATCAGAGTCTGAAGAGAACCATGATGCTTTTGCCGTTTTACCTGCATGGAATGAAGAAGTTATCGGTGTTAAATCTTTTACTTATTTTCCTTCGAATACAGAGCATGGCTATAAAAGTTTATATTCTAAAATTATGTTGTTTGACCGCTGTCACGGTGAGCCACTGGCATTGGTAGATGGGACGAGTGTGACACTTTGGCGAACTGCTGCAGTGTCCGCGCTAGCAAGTCAATATCTATCAAGACAAGATAGTGCCCATTTGGTGTACTTTGGTTCAGGTAATTTGTCACGTTACATGATTGAAGCCCATATGAGTGTACGTGATATTAAGAAAGTAACCATCATTGCAAGAAACATAGATAAAGCAGAAAGTTTACGATCGTTACTTGCTGAAAAATATTCACAAGTAGAATTTTTACTTGGAGAGTCAAATCAAGCAACCATTAGTTCGGCTGACATCATCAGTTGTGGTACGGGGGCACATAACCCTTTGTTTGATGGAAATTGGGTAACAGATGGCGCGCATATAGACTTAATTGGCAATCATCACAGACAGTTTAGAGAGTGTGATTCAGTTTCTGTTGTTCGTTCAAAAGTGTTTGTCGACAGTAGAAAGAACGTGCTTAATGAAGCAGGGGAGATACTCATTCCTATTTCAGAAGGCGTTTTTTCTGAACAACAGATCATCGCTGATCTTAGCGAAATGCATCAACTTAATACTTTAAGAGCTAAAACCGACATTACCTTATTTAAATCAGTTGGCACTGCGCTAAGTGACCTTATAACAGCACATATGGTGTATAAGACACAGTAATGGTTTGGTTAAGTATACTCGTTACCTCGTTATTTTTTGCTGCCACATTCATTATGTGGCAGAGCAAAAAGAAACAATTAAACAAACGTATTTGGCGTCAGGTGCAAGTCGAGAACTTAGTTAAAGTAAAGCAGCATAAGGCTGGGCCATTAGAAATGTTAGGTGAGTCGAGCCTTTTAGTTGAGTTTACTTTTAATAATATTAGCTATTGTTGTCAAACTGCCTTTAGACCCGATTTATATGAATCGTTTAAAGCTCAAAAGGCCACTTTCATTTTAATTGATCCTGAGAATCCCAAACAGTGTTATTACAATGCTTGTCAGCAAACTAGATATGTAAAGTTGTGGGTGAATCTTTCTCTTTGTCTTAGTGCTTGTTTAATTCTAATCGCTTTGTTAAAAAATACTTGATTGCTTAAATATAGACAGTAGGTATCTATAAAAGAAATTGTACTTTCAATAGAGCAACAAAAAGCCGACTTACGTCGGCTTTTTTGACTTAGCTATTTTCTTCAGCGTATTTCTTGCACGCTTCGGTATCAACACACTCACCATAAAGGTACAGAGAGTGGTTAGTTAGCTTAATACCATTTTGAGTTGCAATTTCAATTTGTCGAGTTTCAATAACTTCATCTTCAAACTCGATAACTCGACCACATTTTAAACATACTAGGTGATCGTGGTGAGTGCTACCCGCTAATTCAAAGACAGATTTACCACCTTCAAAATGGTGGCGAGTAACAATGCCTGCATCATCAAATTGGTTTAACACTCGATAAACTGTTGCAAGGCCAATTTCTTCGCCTTTGTCTAATAAAATTTTATAAACATCTTCAGCACTGATGTGTTGGTTATCAGGAGACTGTAAGATTTCTAAAATTTTAATTCGTGGCAAAGTAACTTTTAACCCTGCTTTCTTCAACTCTAAATTATGATCAGTCATTATCTGTCTCAGTAATTTTATTAATTCTATTTACTCTAGTAATGAGCACGACTTCATTACTAAAGGTAACGTGCATTAACTATAAGTGCAAAACTTATTGATTAGTCAACAAGTTCGCTAAGGCACATTTCATCAAAAACTTGTGCACACCATGCTTTAACACGTTGTTCAGTTAACTCTGGCTGACGGTCTTCATCAATACCCAGACCAACAAAGTGATTATCATCAGCCATCGCTTTAGATGCTTCGAAGTCATAACCTTCTGTAGACCAATGACCTACAACAATAGCACCTCGCTCAGTAACGATATCGTTGATCATGCCCATTGCATCAAGGAAATATTCAGCATAATCTTCTTGGTCACCACAACCGAAAATAGCAACTAGCTTGCCTTCGAAATCAACTTCTTCAAGCTCAGGGAAGAAGTCATCCCAATCACACTGTGCTTCACCATAATACCAAGTTGGAATACCGAACAGGATTAAATCAAACTCAGCAATTTCTTCTTTACTACTTTTAGCGATGTCTTTTACATCAACAAGCTTTTTACCAAGCTCTTTTTGAATCATTTTAGCAACGTGTTCAGTGTTACCAGTATCGCTACCGAAAAAAATACCTACGCTTGCCATGTAATACTTACCTTCTATCTATTATTCGCTAATTTCTCTTGCAAAATGGTTTCTATCAGTGCGCTTCTACTGATATTTTGCGCTTGTGCCATATCACTTAGAGCTTGGTAAAGCTCAGAGGATACTTTGAACTCAATACGCTTTAACCCTCTTGCCTTATCACGTTTGATCTGGTTCCGCTTATTAACTTTTAACTGCACTTCACGTGGAAGCGGGTTAGTTTTAGGACGACCAGGACGTTTTTCATTTTCAAAAAGATCGATTGTTGTACGATCTGTTTCTGACTTGGCCATGTTTATCCTACGCCAGCGCCTTGCCAAAATGCTTGTATAAGCCCTTTCGCAATAAAACCTGAACAGCCTAGAAACAATACGAGCCAAACAATATATCGACCAAATTTAGGCACATCACCTTTTTTTAAAACATCGTTGATTGCCATTCCGATAAAGAAAAAGATGCCTGCTAAACCGAAATACAGTCCCATAGTTTCAAACTGTTGAATATACTGATTGGCCATACTTGCTCTAACTAATATTTAAACGGCGGCTACTATACCATAACCGAGTATCATAATTTAATAGTGTGAGTGAAAAACTCGCTAATTATTGAAGAAAATCAATAATTGACCGATTTACGGCTTGTGGTTTTTCAGCATGCAGCCAATGACCAGCGCCATGGATGACTTTTGCTTTCGACTTTGGAAATAATGAGACGATTGCTTCTCTATGTTCTGGCAATATGTAGTCCGAATTATTCCCCTTAATAAATAAGGTATCACATTGGCAAGAATGAGTCGCATTAATATTTGAAATGATCTTTGAATAGTTTTCAACAATGGTATTTAAATTGAATTTCCAAGCGTAACCGTTTTCAAACTTAGACAAGCTTTTTAATAAAAATTGTCTAACACCCATCTCATCTATAAATTCTTTCATTATTGCGTCAGCTTCACTTCGCGAGCTGACACCTTGTTTCTGAACAGATTGCAGGGCATTTATAATTGAATTATGGCGAGGGTGGTAATCAACAGGTGCAATATCAAGTACCACCAGTTTATTAACACGTGCTTCATCAAGCATGGCTAATTGCATTGCAACTTTACCACCCATAGAATGGCCGATTATATGCGCTTTTTCTATATTCAATTCATCAAGCAAATTGAGCACATCTCGAGCCATAGCAGGGTAACTTACTTCATCTTCATGAAAAGATACACCATGATTTCTTAAATCTATATTAATGACAGTGTAATGTTCGCTAAGGGCTTTTGCGATAACGTTAAGGTTCTCCAATGAACCGAATAGGCCATGCATGATCACGACAACGGGACCAGCTCCTGTTTGCTTGAAATTTAATAGCATTTTGCACTCCGATAAATTATGAGGTAATTTTGCCAGTGTATTGGTGAAATGCAAAGGCATAGTGTCTTGGCTCATTTCATTATATAATCAGCTCGGTGCACCAAAATCAGTAATGACAGGAAAAGCATGAAAAAAATAGAAATAGATGACGAGCTTTATCAATATATCGCCAGTAATACGCAAAGCATTGGTGAAAGTGCCTCAGACATTCTGCGTCGTTTATTAAAGTTATCACCCAACACATCTTCAGAAGTTGATGATGTTGTATTAGAAGAAGAACCACAGCAAGAGACAGTTGAAGAACAAAGCGTCACAAAAGTGACCACTAAAACTGCTAATGTTTTTAATATTCTTAATAAAGAAGAGCTCGCTATGCAAAAAGGTGTAGTAGGTCGCTTCTTATTTATTTTAAGTGCATTACACCGCACTCATAAAGACAGCTTTGATTCAGTATTAGAAATCAAAGGCCGTGATAGAATTTATTTTGCGAAAAGTAAAGAAGCTTTATTAGAAAGTGGCAGTAGTATGAACCCTAAAAATATCGCAGACAGTGAATATTGGGTCATGACCAATTCTAATACCACACGTAAGAAGATGATGTTACATGAGGTTGCCCTAGGTTTAGGGTATAAAGAAGCTGACGCTGAAACTATTAGAGATTACCTATAAGGACGTTTTATGTCTATCCATCCAGGTGCTGGCAAACCAGCAAAACACGACACATTAGTGAATATTCCAAAACTTGTCTCGGCTTATTATTTAAATGAACCAGATTTAGAACAAAACCCTGAGCAATGTGTTGCTTTTGGCACATCAGGCCACCGTGGATGTTCGTTAAATGTTAAGTTTAACGAGTCTCATATTCTAGCTATTACACAAGCTATTTGTGATTATCGTAAAGAAAATAATATCTTTGGTCCGTTATTTTTAGGTAAAGATACGCATGCGTTATCTGAAGCAGCTTTTAACTCAGCCATAGAAGTGTTAGTAGCGAATGAAGTACAAGTCATTACGCAAGAAAATGATGACTATACTCCAACACCTGTGATCAGCCATGCGGTTGTGTGTTACAACAAAGTGCATCCACACGAATTAAGTGATGGTATTGTTGTCACGCCTTCGCACAATCCACCTGAAGATGGTGGTTTCAAATATAACCCGCCAAATGGTGGCCCAGCTGATACTGATATTACAAAGTGGATCGAAGACAGAGCCAATCAGTTATTGCTTGAAGATTTAGTCGAAGTTGAGTTATTTCCTTTCGCGAAGGCTAAGCAATCTGGCTTCATTAAGTACGAAAATTTAATCACACCTTATGTTGAAGATTTAATCAATATTGTTGATCTAGACGCTATTGCAAAAGCAGGTGTAAAAATTGGTATCGATCCTCTGGGTGGTTCTGGTATTAATTTCTGGCCTGTAATTAAAGAAAAGTATCGCCTTGATTTAACCGTTGTAAATCCTGAAGTTGACCCGCGTTTTGCATTTATGCCTTTAGATAAAGATGGCAAGATCCGCATGGATTGTTCGTCACCTTATGCGATGGCAAACTTAATTGCGTTAAAAGATGACTTCGATATTGGTATCGGTAACGATCCAGATTATGACCGCCATGGCATAGTAACCAAAGATGGTTTAATGAACCCAAATCATTTCCTAGCGGTTGCAATTGATTATTTGCTTACTCATCGTGATTGGGCGAAAGACATTAAAGTGGGTAAAACACTTGTGTCTTCGGCGATGATCGACAAAGTGGTTAAATCATTAGATAAAGAAGTGTTTGAAGTACCTGTTGGTTTCAAATGGTTTGTAAAAGGTCTAAGTGAGCAGTGGCTTGCATTCGGTGGCGAAGAAAGTGCAGGCGCTTCATTCTTACGTCGTGATGGAAGTGTTTGGAATACCGATAAAGATGGCTTTATTTTAGGTCTACTTGCAGCAGAAATTTTAGCTGTAACCGGTAAAACACCATCTGAACGTTATAAAGAGCTTGAAGCAGAATTTGGTGCGCCTCTTTACAAACGTATTGATGCCCCCGCTAATGCAGCGCAAAAAGCAAAATTAAAAGCGCTTAGTGCTGCAGATGTGACTGCAGATACACTAGCAGGTGACAAGATTGTTGAAAAGCTCACTGAAGCACCAGGTAACAAAGCTGGAATTGGTGGCTTAAAAGTCGTAACTGAGTCAGGCTGGTTTGCTGCTCGTCCATCAGGCACTGAAGATATTTACAAAATTTACCTTGAATCTTTCAAAGGTGAAGAACATTTAGCGTTACTAGAACAAGAGGCCAAAGCGCTTGTTGATTCTGTAATCAGCTAAACAATTTATTCTATAAAAGCCATGCTCAAGCATGGCTTTTTTATTTATACACTCTCACAAAAGGGGACAGTATGTACCTTGAAACACTTAAAAAGTCTGGTGACTTTTTATCTATCACTCGTGAAAACGAATTTCATTTAGAACCGACATCATTTTTACTAGCAAATGGTACCCAAGTTGATGTACTTGATACGGGTGTTATTAAATTCACACCTAGTGCAAAAACAACAAAAGATATTGTCTTATCAAGCGCGGTTCATGGTAATGAGACTGCCCCCATTGAAATTTGCGATGAACTGATCCAAAACATTATCTTAGGCAAATTAGAACTTAATCAACGTGTGTTGTTTATTTTTGGTAATCCTAAGTCAATTAATATTGGTGAGCGATTTGTAGAAGAGAACTTGAACCGTTTGTTCAGTGGTTCGCATAGCAAAGGGGATGTGCACAATGCAGAAAGAGACAGAGCAAAAAAATTAGAAATTTATGTGTCTGACTTTTTTAATGAGGTAGAAGCTGGACGTTATCGTTGTCACTATGATTTACACACGGCTATTCGAGGTTCAAAAAACGAGAAATTTGCAGTTTATCCGTTTTTAAATGGCAAGCCTTGGAAAAAGTCACAACTTCAGTTCTTACTTTCTTGTGGTGTTAACACCGTATTAATGATGGCAGCACCGGCAACGACATTCAGTTATTTTTCTTCAAATGAATTTGGAGCTGATGCGTTTACCATAGAGCTGGGTCAAGTTAGGCCTTTTGGTGAAAATGATATGGCGCGCTTTGAGAAAACCAAACAAACTCTCAATGCATTAATTAGCCAAGAAAAGGTCGAATATAAGGAATTTAATTCTGAAGACTTTGAGTTGTTCGAAGTGTATCGAACGATTAATAGAACACAAGAAGCATTTAGCTTTACTTTCCCTGACAGCGCAGTGAACTTCACAGGCTTTGCAAAGGGTGAGTTGTTAGCAAATGACGGCGAAAAGCAGTATTTTGCAGAAGTTGAAGGTGAAGCCATTATTTTCCCAAATGCTAAAGTTGCACTAGGTCAACGTGCATTATTAACCGTTATTCCTATGCAAATTAATGAAAAGTTCATATAAGTAACTGAATTAAAAGCTAATAACATAGCGTATTCTTTTCTTTCCAGTAATATTTATGCAAATTAAGTGTTATTCATCTATGATCAGTTGAATAACACTTTACGTTAACGTAAAGTGTCGATTGGTTTAATTTAAACCAATTGCATAAATCGCACAGATTATTCATAAAACAACATAGCGAACGAATAAATACTTTTGAGTAGTTATTTGCATGCAAATGGATAATGACAACAAGAGAAGGTAGGTTATGATTAACCCGAATAACATATCTCTAAATATCAGCCACGCGCTGGAATTTATTGATGGCCATGCACTGAATATCCCCACCTTAAAAATTCTCGGTGACAATGGTGAGATCCTTGATGGTGCAACCGCACCAGAGCTAGATAAAGAAACAGCATTAAAAATATATAGCACTATGCGCTTCATTCGTTTACTAGATGAACGTATGCAGGCTGCACAGCGTCAAGGTCGTGTTAGTTTTTACATGCAATGTCTTGGTGAAGAAGCCGCAGTGACAGCAAGTGCTGCAGCGCTTAAACATGATGACATGATTATGGCCCAATACCGCGAGCAAGCAGCGCTTGCTTATCGTGGTTTTAGCCTAGATAACTTTATGAATCAAATGTTTTCCAATGAACTTGATTTAGGTAAAGGTCGTCAGATGCCAATCCACTATGGCTCTAACGAACTTAATTATATGACGATTTCTTCACCGCTTGGTACGCAAATCCCGCAAGCGACAGGGTATGCGTATGGTCAAAAATTGAACCATATTGATGCTGCAACTGGTGAACTAGCTTCTGAAATCGATAATGTGACAATTTGTTATTTCGGTGAAGGGGCTGCATCTGAAGGTGACTTCCATGCCGGTTTAAACATGGCTGCTGTGCACAAAGCTCCGGTTGTTTTCTTCGCGCGTAATAATGGTTATGCGATTTCAACGCCAGCAGATGAACAATTTAAAGGCGATGGTATTGCTGCACGTGGTGTTGGTTATGGTATTAAGACTATTCGTGTTGATGGTACTGACACACTGGCGGTTTATGCCGCAACACAAGCTGCAC
This sequence comes from Pseudoalteromonas sp. BZB3, assembly GCF_040104455.1. Lineage (NCBI taxonomy): Bacteria > Pseudomonadati > Pseudomonadota > Gammaproteobacteria > Alteromonadales > Pseudoalteromonadaceae > Pseudoalteromonas > Pseudoalteromonas sp. BZB3. Next base: position 104,098 of record NZ_JBECOS010000011.1, read on the forward strand.
GTAAAATCGCAGCAGAGCAGGGCGACCCTGTACTAATTGAATCTATTGCTTATCGCTTAGGTGCTCACTCAACATCAGATGATCCATCTGGCTACCGTAGTAAAGATGAAGAAGCTGAATTCAGAGCGGCTTGCCCAATCGAGCGATTCAAAAGCTGGCTATTAAAGCAAGGCTGGTTAAACGAAGCAGAAGACGAAGCGGCAAAAGATAAGATCCGTGAAGAAATACTTGCTGCATTAAAGGTTGCTGAAAAAGTACAAAAACCAGCACTAGAAGAGCTCGTTTCTGATGTATACGACACACCAATTCCAGCGCTTCAAAAACAATACGAAGAATTAAAAGAACATATCAAGCAACATCCAGAAGCGTACCCAGTGACTGCAGGGAGAATCAAATAATGGCTAAAATGAACATGCTACACGCCATTAACTCGGCGCTAGACATTACCATGGCAGAGCATCCGCAAGCGTGTATCTTCGGTGAAGATGTGGGTTACTTCGGCGGTGTGTTCCGTGCGACATCAGGCTTACAAGAAAAATACGGTAAGCACCGTGTATTCAATACACCTCTGACAGAGCAAGGTATTCTTGGTTTCGCAAACGGTTTAGCTGCTTTTGGCGCACCGGCACTGGCTGAAATTCAGTTCGCTGATTATATCTTCCCGGCATTCGATCAGATCGTGAACGAATCTGCAAAATTCCGTTACCGTAGTGGTAATGAGTTCAATGTTGGTAATCTAACAATTCGAACGCCTTACGGCGGTGGTATTGCGGGTGGTTTATACCATTCACAATCTCCAGAAGCTTACTTTGCGCATACGCCAGGTTTGAAGCTAGTTGTACCTCGTAACCCTTACCAAGCTAAAGGCTTATTGCGCGCATGTATTAAAGACGATAACCCGGTCATTTTCTTCGAACCTAAGCGTTTATATCGTGCTTCAGTTGGTGAAGTACCTGAAGAAGACTACGAAATTGAACTGGGTAAAGCTGAAGTCGTAAAAGAAGGCTCAGATGTGACGCTCCTCGCTTGGGGTGCGCAGATGGAAATCATCGAGCAGGCTGCTGAAAAAGCAGAAGAAGCAGGTATCAGCTGTGAGATCATTGACTTACGCAGTATTCTGCCTTGGGATGTTGAAACCATTGCTAAATCAGTCACCAAAACAGGTCGCTTGATTATTAGTCATGAAGCACCGATCACCAATGGTTTTGGTGCTGAGGTTGCTGCAACTATTCAGCAAGAATGTTTCTTACATTTAGAGTCGCCGATTTTAAGAGTGTGTGGCTTAGATACTCCTTACCCACTTGCACTTGAAAAAGAGTATGTACCAGATGCACTTAAAGTGTTCTCTGCGATTAAAAAGTCGGTTGAGTTTTAAGGATTAGACATGTCAAAAGAATTTATTTTACCAGATATTGGTGAAGGCATAGTAGAATGCGAAATTGTTGAATGGTTAGTATCAGTCGGTGATGAAGTAAAAGAAGATCAACCTATCTGTGACGTAATGACCGATAAAGCCTTGGTACAAATCCCTGCTGTACATGATGGTGTGATTACACAGTTACACTATGAAAAAGGCGAAATTGCCAAAGTACATGAGCCGCTTTTTGCAATGGATGTAGCAGGTGCTGCTCCTGCCGAAGTAGCTAATGACACTCAAACGTCATCAGACACTTCAGGTTCTCATTTAGAAGACTTTATTTTGCCAGACATTGGTGAAGGTATTGTTGAGTGTGAAATCGTTGAGTGGTTAGTTAGTGAAGGTGACACCATTGTAGAAGACCAAGCTGTGTGTGACGTAATGACAGACAAAGCCTTGGTACAGATCCCTGCTAAATACGATGGTGTAGTTGAAAAGCTCTACTATCAAAAGGGTGAAATTGCACAGGTTCACAGTCCGTTATTCCAAATGCGTTTAGCAGGTGGCAATGTTCAAACTTCTTCGGTAGCTGAGAGTAAGCCAGCTGCAAAAGCCAAAACACAAAATACTGCAGTGAAAACGCAATTACCAAAAAATGGTAAAGCAATCGCGTCTCCAGCTGTTCGTCGTTTAGCACGTGAGCAAGATATCGACATTAACTTGGTACCTGGCTCTGGCAAAAATGGCCGAGTGTATAAAGAAGATATTGCCAGGTTTGTAAGTGGTGAGACTGAGCATCATGCGGTTGTTGAAACTAAACCAGCTTTAACAAACAACAATGCGCCAGTTGTCCAGGCAGCTCAAGCTGTTACTTCAGGTGGCACACGTGTAGAGCCTATTCGAGGCATGAAAGCAGCAATGGCAAAACAAATGGTTTCGTCGGTCTCGACTATTCCACACTTCACATTCAGTGATGAAATCGATTTAACCGATCTTATTGCACTTCGTAAAGAGCTTAAAGAGCAGTATGCGAAAGAAGGTATTAAGCTGACAATGATGCCATTCTTTATCAAGGCACTCTCGCTTGCGATTAAAGAGTTCCCAATCGTTAACTCAAAAGTAAATGACGACTGTACTGAAATCACCTATTTTGATGATCACAATATCGGTATGGCCGTAGATTCGAAACTTGGTTTATTGGTGCCAAATATCAAAGGTTGTCAGAGTAAATCTATCGTTGATGTTGCGCAGGATGTTACGCGATTAACTGATGCAGCTCGAGAAGGGCGCGTTTCACCTGATGATTTAAAGGGCGGCACAATTTCGATTTCGAATATTGGTGCAATTGGTGGCACAACCGCTACACCAATTATCAATAAGCCGGAAGTTGCCATTGTTGCACTCGGTAAATTACAGCACCTCCCACGTTTTGATTCACAAGGTAATGTTGTATCTCGCGCAATTATGCAAGTAAGTTGGTCTGGCGACCACAGAGTTATTGACGGTGGCACAATTGCTCGATTCAATAACCTTTGGAAAGCTTACCTAGAAAACCCTGCGAAAATGATGATGGCGATGCGTTAAGTTATTTTCAAAATAAATTTGTAAAGCCCCGTCAAGTGCGGGGTTTTTTGTTAATGACCACTTCACGTTTTTATTCTAACCCTACCTTGTCGATATTTCTTTTTTGTACCTGTTAACCCTTAATTTATGAGCAAATGTATATTTTGTTACATATTCCAGTTAACAAAAGATCAAATAAAATATTGTATACAATATAAATTGTATGTATTGTGTTACGCGTCATTATGAAAAACGCAAAACTCACAGGAGTAGGACAACTCATGAAGTACAATAATAAAAAAGGTAACTATCTAAGAAAAAGCCTTGCAGCGACTGCAATCGCTGCAGCATTAAGTTGGCACGCGCCAACGTTAGCTGTAGACGGTAGCAGTATTGTTAAGGGTCATATCGAAGCAAGTACGGGCTCTGATATTATTGGTGCAACATTGACTTTCAAACACAAAACTAAAGGTTTGAAATATACAGTGACAACCAATGCTGAAGGTGAGTACTTGTTACGTAATGTACCTGTTGGTACTTACGACGTAACAATCGTCAAAGATGGTTATCAAAGTGTACTACAAGAAAATGTAAACGTTACCATTGGTCAATCTATGATCATTGATGCACAAATGTCGCAAGCTGGTCAAAATATTGAGCGCATCGCTGTAACAGGTGCTTCAATTCGTCGAGTTGATTTAAGTAACTCGACATCAGGTGTGACATTCAGTGATGAAGAATTAAACATGATGCCAGTGAATACGGGTTTCGAAAGCATTGCACTACTTGCACCGGGTACGTCTGCGCCTGGTGGTAGCAGTTTCAATGGTGCATCAAGCTTTGGTGGTGCGTCATCAGCTGAAAATGGATACTACTTCAATGGTTTAAATGTTGCTTCAATCAAAACTGGCCTAGGTTCAATTCGCTTACCTTGGGAAGCAATTTCTCAAACGCAAATCAAAACGGGTGGTGTAAGCCCTGAATTCGGTGGCGCTATGGGTGGTATCGTAAACGCGGTATCTAAATCGGGTGAAAATGATTTTGATTTTGGTGCTGAAGTACGTTGGGATCCTTCAAGCCTAGAGTCACACCATGACTCTATCTACCAGAGCAATGGCACTATTTCTACAAATAATCAACGCGATGAATACGACTTTAAAGAGTTTCAGGTATGGGCTTCAGGCGCATTAGTTGAAGATAAACTTTTTGCCTATGCATTATTTTCACCCCGTCGTTCAGACGGTGAAGGTGCAGGACAAACAACCTTCAGCTCAACATCAACAGAAGAAGACCGTTGGTTCACTAAGTTAGACTGGTTCATTAATGAAGATCATTCATTTGGTTTCTCAGCGATGAATAACAAACGTACTTGGGATACAACAAACTTTGTATATGATTGGCAAACGAATGTCATCGGCGATCAAAAAGGGGTTGCTGCACCAGGTGAAGATGGCGGTAAAGTTTTCAGTGTGAACTATAACGGTTACTTAACAGATACTATGTCAGTGTCTGCTGTCGTTGGTCAGGTTACTGAGAATGTTGAAAATGTGGTTGCATCGACAGATCCTGGCGTATGGGATTCTAGAAATGGCTGGACAACACTAAGTCAACACACAACCTCAACTGTATCTGAAGAGGAATATGTTCGTGAGCAAGCGCGTGTAGATTTTACGCTTGATTTAGATGAGCATGCATTGCAATTCGGTATCGACTATAACAAAGTAAAAGTTAAATTTAGCTCAGGTCAAAATGGTATCGGTGATGGTATGGGCTGGTGGGAAATCAAAAACGCAGGTGTTGATGATATCTCAGGTGCAGCAGAAGGTGAGTCTTTCATCGAAAGACGTGTAAGAACACGTGATGTAGATTCTGATTCAACTTCAATTGCGTTCTATATTAATGACACTTGGCAAGCAACTGACAACTTAGTGCTTAATTTAGGTCTACGTTATAGTGAATTCGAAAACACGGTAACAGATGGTCGTGCATACGTTGATATGAAAGACCAAATTTCGCCTCGTCTTCAAGCAATCTATGACTTACATGGTGATGGTACAGCTAAAGTGTTCGCAACATTTGGCCGTTATTACCAACCGGTTTCTGCAAACATGAATATCACGCAAGGCTCAGCGTCAGTTGAATGGTTCGAATATCATGAAATGGGCGACGTAAATGCAGATGGTACACCAGTACTGTTAGCAGATGGTTCACCAAGTCGTGGCGATATGTTACGTGACCGTCGCTGGCGTCAACGTGGTATTACTGAACCTGGCCTTATCGCTTCTTCAAGCTTGAAACCTATGTATTCTGATGAAATCACCATTGGTTATCAGCAGGAAATTTTTGACACTATGTCAGCGGGTGTACGTGTGGTTCACCGTGACCTAGGTCGCAGTGTAGAAGACACAGATGTAGGTCCTGTACTTGCTAAGAAATTAGCTGAAATGGGTATCATAGATAATGTGGGTCAAGGCTCATATTATGTGTTGAACAACCCAGGTGAAGCGATTGAAATGTCTTATGACTTTGATGGCGATGGTACAGTTGATGTAATTAACTTATCTGCAGAAGAGCTAGCTTTACCTGCAGCAGTACGTAAGTACACAGCGGTTGAGTTCACTTTAGATGGCAACGTGACGGATGATTTAAGAATTAATGCATCTTACACTTGGTCTAAAAACTACGGTAACACAGAAGGCCTAGTTAAAACTGATAATAACCAGGCAGATCCAGGTTGGACGACTTCATACGACTATGCTGACCTAATGGACCATGGCTACGGTAACTTACCAAATGACCACCGTCATGCCTTCAAATTTTCTGGCTCGTATAATATCACGGATAACCTAATTGCTGGTTTAGTTGCTCGTACTACTTCAGGTCGTCCGCAAAGTTATTTCTCAGTGCACCCTAAGAATGTCGATAGTTGTGCAGAAGGTAACCCTTGGGACGCATGTATCAGTCGTTACTATGATCATGCCTCACACTATGACGAAAATGGTAACCCAGCACCTCGTGGTAGCGTAGGCACACTACCATGGGTAACGAATGTTGACCTTTCAATGTCATATTTCACAGAGCTAATGGGTAATGAAGTATCACTGAAAGCCACTGTTTATAACTTATTAAATGCTGATAGTGCATTAAACATCAACGAAGAGCGTACTCGTTATGGTGATGATGGTATTGAGTTAAACCCAGACTACGGCATGGTGACTAGTCGTCAAGCGGCTCGCTATGTCTCACTGACTGCACGTATGGTTTTCTAATCTCCCTGAAAATACCCGTGCGCGCTGAGCGAAGTACCTACGCTCAGCATTCACCCAATGCCAAGCTTGCTTGGCATTTTTCGATCTAAGGAAGTTTCATGTCAGATTTTATTAAACAATTAGAAACACTAAACATTCAGTCTGGGACACAAATAAAGTGCATTGATATGCATACAGGTGGTGAACCGCTTAGAGTTATTAAAAGTGGCTTTGCGCCCATTAAAGGTAAGCGCATACTCGATAAACGGCTTGAATGTCTTGAACATCAAGATCAATTAAGAACAGCCATTATGGGAGAGCCAAGAGGTCACTCAGATATGTATGGTGCTTTAATCACTGAAAATGAAAGAGCAGACAGTGACTTTGGTGTGTTATTCCTTCACAACGAAGGATATAGCACTATGTGTGGTCATGCCATCATTGCATTGTCTACATTGGCTGAAAAAGCAGGCCATTTTAAAGAAAAAGACGATCTAAAAATTGATTCACCAGCAGGGCAGGTAACTGCATATTATAAAAATGGGCAGGCGTTTTTTGATAATGTCGCCAGTTTTGTAGTGAAACTCGATCATCAAATTAATCATCCTGCTATTGGGTCTTTTACAACTGATGTTGCTTTTGGTGGCGCCTATTATGCTTACGTAGATGCAGATAAGCTTGATATCTCGTTGTCAAAAGCAAATGCCTCTAAATTATCTGAGCTTGGTGAAGAGATTAAAGCTTTAGTTAACGCTTCTTTAGCGCTTTCACACCCAGAAGATGAAAGTTTGAGTTTTTTATATGGTGTGATTTTTTACTCGTCTACCCAAACTAGAGACAAAGAAAGCCATAGTAAACATGTGTGTATATTTGCTGATGGTGAGCTTGATAGAAGCCCAACAGGAACAGGGGTAAGTGCAAGAGCCGCAATACTTCATGCTAGAAAGCAAATAAACGTTGGTGACAAAATTACCATTGAAAGTATTGTTGATAGTAGCTTTGATGTACAAATTCAAAAAGAATCACAATTTCATGATTATAACGCTGTGATACCACGAGTATTTGGGACTGCATATATCACTGCATTTTCTAACTTCGTTTTAGAAGACTCAGATCCATTCAAATATGGTTTTTTCTTAAAATAACGCGCCGAATGACCCAGAACGAAAATTAAACTTGAATATATGGAAAATCGAATATATGATTTTCCATATATTGTTGAGGTTGACAGTTTTTCCTAAAAACTAGTAATCACATTTTCAAGAAAGTTGACCATAATCGATGTGTCTTCATTTAATTTCTGGGAGTAAACATGAGTATAAAAGTTGGAATAAATGGCTTTGGCCGTATGGGTCGCTTAACTATGCGTGCCTTATATGATACTGCTGGCATTGAGATCATTCAGATCAATGACCCCGCAGGCAATGCAGAAACATTGGCGCATCTAATGAATTTTGACTCGGTGCATGGTCGTTGGAGCCATGAAGTGGATTTTTTAGGCGATACCATGCAAATCAATGGTCACACTATTTCAGTTACTCAGAATAAAATGATTGAAGCGTCTGATTGGTCAAGCTGTGATTTAGTGATTGAAGCCTCAGGTAAAATGAAAACCAAAGCCAAACTTCAAGCTTATTTTGATCAAGGTGTAAAACAGGTAGTCGTGACTGCGCCAGTTAAAGAAGATGGTGTATTAAACGTAGTGTATGGCGTGAACCATGATTTATTTGATGTTGAGAAGCATAAAATTGTGACCGCAGCATCATGTACAACGAACTGTTTAGCGCCACCTATAAAAGTATTACAAGAAAAAATTGGTATTGTACATGGCTCAATGACAACAATTCACGATATCACCAATACTCAAACCATCCTTGATGCGCCACACAAAGACCTTCGTCGAGCAAGGGCATGTGGTATGAGTTTGATCCCAACCACAACGGGGTCTGCTACTGCAATTACACATATATTCCCTGAATTGAAAGGTAAACTAAACGGTCATGCTGTTCGTGTTCCATTGGCAAATGCATCAATCACAGATTGTGTATTTGAAGTAAGCCGTGCGACTACCGCTGAAGAAATCAATGAATGGATGAAAGAAGCGGCAGAAGGTGAACTAAAAGACATTCTAGGCTTTGAGACTCGTCCACTTGTGTCAATTGATTATAAAACAGATCCAAGAAGCAGTGTTGTTGATGCCCAATCAACCATGGTCATAAATGGTACGCAAGTAAAAATGTATCTGTGGTACGACAATGAATGGGGTTATGCAAATAGAACTGCAGATCTAGTTCGTTATGTTATTGAGCAAAAGTGGGGATAATCTAAATGTTGTCCAAACTCTCGGATGACATAAAACAATATTTACTCATCACCAGTAATTATTGGGCGTTCACATTGACAGATGGAGCGCTCAGAATGCTGGTGGTGTTGTATTTCCACCAGCTTGGCTACAGCGCACTTGAAGTCGCCATGTTGTTTTTGTTTTATGAATTCTTTGGTGTTGTTACGAATTTGGTGGGTGGCTGGCTAGGTGCGCGACTTGGATTGAATAAAACCATGAATCTGGGTTTATCTATACAAATCTTTGCTTTGGTCATGCTGGCTATTAACCCAGAGTGGTTGAGTGTCGCTTATGTCATGTGTGCACAGGCATTATCTGGCATTGCAAAAGATCTCAATAAAATGAGCGCCAAAAGTGCCATAAAAAAATTGGTCCCTGAAGACGCCGATGGTGTTTTGTATAAGTGGGTTGCAATCTTAACAGGCTCTAAAAATGCGCTAAAAGGTGTCGGTTTCTTTCTAGGTGGTTTGCTATTGACCTTGTTTGGGTTTCAAGGCGCATTATGGTTAATGGCAGGTATGCTGACACTTGTTTGGCTATTGAGTATATGGCGATTAAAAGCAGACTTAGGTAAAAAGAAAGCAAAACCTAAATTCACTGAAATGTTTTCAAAAAGCCCGCAAATCAATCGCCTTTCAGCTGCGAGACTATTTCTATTTGCAGCCAGAGATGTATGGTTTGTGGTTGCATTGCCGGTTTATTTTGTCAGTGAACTGGGCTGGCAAAGTAGCACTGTAGGCACTTTTATGGCTGTTTGGGTCATTTTATACGGCTTAGTACAGGCAAACGCCCCCAAAGTAACTGGTCGAAATATGGCGTTAACCCAAAGTAAGCAATCAGCTGCGTCGTGGGTAACAACTCTTGCGATAATTCCGGCAATGATAGTATTGGGTTTAGACTCAAACTTTTCACCAGAACTTATCCTTGTTGGTGGTTTGCTAATTTTTGGTGCTGTATTTGCCATCAACTCATCGTTACACAGCTATCTTATTGTGAGGTGTGCAGACAGTGACGGCGTATCAATGGATGTGGGCTTTTATTATATGGCCAACGCGGCAGGGCGCTTAACTGGTACTGTATTGTCTGGTGTTATGTATCAATATTATGGCTTAAGCGCCTGCTTATTGGTTTCGTCAGTTATGTTAGGCATTGCCATAGTACTAACTAAGCGACTTTAATCTCCTTTATAAAACCCAGAAACTTAAATTCTGGGTTTTACTTCCACTTTTTACCCATAATTATCAACTACAGTTAATGTAGGTTTGATAATGATTGGTGTCACGTTGAAACAGTTTAAATACATCTTTTTTGTTCTCTTACTATCCTTATTTTCAAATTTTAATGCTTTAGCAAAGCAATTAACTTTGTCTGTAGGAGAGTGGCCGCCCTATATAGGGAGCGATCTTCCGAATAATGGTGCCATTGGAGAGATAATCACAGAAGCATTTTCAGATATCGGGTATCAAGTTGCTTTTGAATTTTACCCGTGGGCGAGAGCGATGGAACAAGCGCAACTAGGAAGAGTTGATGGCACCGGCCTATGGCTTAAGACTGACTATAGAGAAAGTGAATTCTATTTTTCTGAGCCAGTATTAGAAGAAAAGCATGTATTTTTTTACAACAGAACAGATAAGCCGATATTAGATAGCTTTGAAGCATTAAAGTCATATAGTTATGTTGGCCTTGAAGATTTCAGTTATGGCATAGATCTAGATAACATTATTCGAGCGAAACAAATCAACATGCACAGAGTGTCTAATGATGTACAAGCATTTGGCATGTTATTAAAAAACAGAGTATCGATTTACCCTCAGGAGATGGCGGTGGGGTATTATCTGTTACGTCAGCATTTTTCAGAGCAAAACATGAATAAAATAGGTCATATTGAACAGCCGTTCATGCGCAAAAACAGCCACATTATCTTATCGAAAGCAGATAAGAATAACGCAGATATTCTGAAGATGTTTGATGAAGCTTTACTTAGAATGAAGCAATCAGGTCGTTATGATCAACTTTTAGCAAAAGTGATTAAATTTTAAACCTGAGCTGTGTTTAATACACAGCTCATAGAATGTTCTAAACTAAAGCAGTAATAGTTTTGATTTGATCTACAAGTTCAGAGTTCGTTAAATGACCAGTTTCTAAATCGAAATTATCATAGAAGCTTGGTACAGAAAGTGAGCCTTTTACATCCATCGCAAAAAACTGAGATGAACCAACTGCAGAAGCGAGTACGCTTTGCGCACCACCGGGACCTGGTGAAGTCGCTAACAAAATAACCGGTTTACCTTGGTAAACTTTCATATCAATACGTGATGCCCAATCAAAAATGTTCTTGTAAGCAGCAGTATAAGAGCCATTGTGCTCAGCAAAAGAAATAACAATGGCATCTGCTTCACCAATTTTTTTGAAAAAAGTTTGTGCTTGTTCTGGAATACCTGATTCATTTTCACGATCTGAGCTGTAGATTGGCATTTCAAAATCGTTTAAATCTAATAATTCAACGTCTGCGTTTTCAATTTGGTTTGCCGTGTACTGAGCCAAATGTTTGTTTATTGATTGGCGGCTGCTACTTGCTGCAAATGCTAATACTTTCATGATTTCTTCCTCATTAATTAAGTGATGAGTCTTCAATTCATTGCTCGACTCGATGAAACTTAGTCTATATTATCTTTATCTAGTTATTAATCCCTCGATTGGGTTTTCACTATTTCCATATGACTATGAATAAGCTGTTTGAAGGTATAGAAGTTTTTGTTGAAGTGGTTAAGCGCGGCAGTTTTGCAAGTGCCGCTCTGCAATTAGGTCATTCTAATTCTCATATTTCTAAGGAGATTAATAAATTAGAAGCACGGCTAGGTGTGAGATTGTTAAATAGAACCACTCGTTCTTTGGCACTAACACCTGAAGGTGAGGCTTATTATCAGCAATGCTTACAATTAATAAGTGACGCACAAGACGCCTTCAATCTTGTCACGCAGGGAGACGATACGCCAAAAGGTAATTTAAAATTGAGTTGCCCAATTGGACTATATCGCTCCCATATACAATCGATATTAGTGAAGTTTTTAAAGCTTTATCCAAATATAACGCTTGATTTAGATCTAAGTGATAAACGGGTCGATTTGGTTGCAGATGGTTTTGATTTAGTGATCCGAGCAACGCCTGCATTAGATGAATCTAGCCTCATTTGCAAAAAAATTTACGCCTGTCCAACTTATGTTGTCGCATCAAAATCTTACATCGAACAATACGGGCAACCTTATCATCCAAAAGAGCTAATTAATCACCACTGTATAGGTTACAGTAACCATAAGAACCCTGGTAAATGGACATTTATGCCAGTTGAAGGTGAGCAATTTACCGTCGATGTGAAACTTAAAGCACTTTGTAATAATGGAGAAGCTGAAACCGCACTGGTTGAGGCAGGTATAGGGGTCACTCGATTACCTGAGTTTTATCTATCGGGTGGTATTGCATCTGGGAACTTACAAATCCTTTTCGAAGAATATCAACAACCAACAGTGAATGTTTACGCGGTTTACCCAAGTAGAAAGCACCTGTCTTCTAAAGTCAGGCGCTTTATTGATATGTTAAGCAATGAGCTTCAGTAATGTTTTAGAAACTTGCTTAAGACTAAGGTTAGAAGTTAACGCCAACAAAAATTGCAAGGTTGCTTACATCATAGTCTAAGTTTACTTTTTCTGTAAATTGACCATCTTTTTCTGTTTTGTCCGATGCCATATTAGTAATAGAGTATTCTAAACCAAGATAGATGTTTTCAGACGCTAAGTATTTAAGCCCGAAACCATAGTAAAGGTCATTGCCATCTTCGCTATCTTCTTCAACAACACCAGGAAAATAACTATCTGTACTTTTTGCTTTTAAATCCCATGCAGCAATACCTACTCGGCCATTGATAAAAAATTTATCGTTGATTGGCCATTGAGCATTAACACCCAGTGTGGTTGATGAACTTTTGACTTTATCGTTAATGGTGTAATTAAATTCGTCAACATAGGTATGATCAGTTTCGCCGAATTGATTGTGACCAATTTCAACACTAAAGTTGTTAGTAAATTGATAGCCTAGTCTTACGCCAAAAGAGGTTGTATTTTGACTCGGTTGCTTATAATACTCTTTACCAGAATCATAAGGGCTTGAATATTCGAAACTTGATTCGAATTCTTGTTTTGCTTTACCAAGAAGAATGTCTGTGTAAATGTTATTATTTGCAAAAATTGATGGTGATAAAAAAAGAGCAGAAGTAAGAGCTATAACTGTTTTACGCATTATTGTCCTTTTTACGTTTAATTCTTATGTTAAAAGTTGGCCCTAATAAAGGTGCGGGGATTATAGTTAAAATTAATAAAATGTACACCGAAAATAATGAGACTAAAGCGAGCTTACCCTTTTTAATGCTTGCTTAGCACGAGTTGATTCTGGGTTGAGATCAGCATTTAGCTTTAAAAATGCTAGAGCAGCTTGTTGCTCGTTAGCATCAACCAGCTCATATGCAAATCTGATTAATTGACGCTCACTAAACCCTTCGTGTTGCGCTACCAATGTCTTATACCAAGCGATTGATGTAGAGTTTCCTTGCTCTATGATCATTCTATAGAGTTTTTGTGAAAGCCTTAATTCAGGCTCTTCATAGTCTTTGTCATAGATAATACTCAGCACCTTTTCGGTGATTGGTGTCATTGGCGCACCGCCCGTATTATCGAGCAATACAATTAAGATGTCGTCTTCTAACACACGACTGATATTGGCATTAAAGCCAGGGATCATACCGCCGTGGTGAACTCGAGTGAGTGCTTTACCAAATCGCTCTTCTGGGTAGTTATCAACCAACCAGCCTGCTGCGTAGTTCCTATGCTCAGAGACTTGATACAAAACTGTGGTTAACGGTTTTGATAATATTTTGTTTTCGGCTAAGCCTCGGTCCCAAAGGTACAAATCCATGGCCGTTGAATACATACTGCCAGCAGAAAAGGGTACTGACATATCTATAAAGCTGGGATGTTCTAAACGATTAAATAGTCGTTCATAACCAGTCACTCGATTGTTTAGAATAGAATGTTGTTGGTTAAACCCAGAATTATTCATATTAAGCGGTTTTAAAATCTGTTGTGTTAAAACTTCGCTATAAGATTTACCTGTTACTTGTTCGATGACTTTACCTAAAATGGTATAACCCGCATTGCTATACCTGAATTGGGTGCCAGGCTCGAAGTTTAAATCCTCGCTACAAAATTTTGAGATAAACTCGTCAAGTGTGTAAGGGTTTCTAGCTTCAACGACTTTGTAGCCATCAAGGTGAAAGAAGTTGCCAAGGCCCGATGTGTGATTTAGTAACTGTCTAATTGTAATTTTAGAGCCAGTATCTGCTCTGTAGCCTGGATAGTATTCGATTAACTTTTCATCCAGCTTTAGCTTTTTTTGCTCAACAAGTTGAAGTATCAACATGGCTGTAAATTGTTTAGTAATCGAAGCAATTTTGAACTTACCTTCGACAGTATGATTAATGTCCCATTCAAAGTTGGCTTTGCCATAACCTTTCTTAAAGAGCACTTTCCCTTTATGACTGATTAACGCGACACCATTAAATTGTTCTAATTGGTGATATCGAGTCAGTAGCTTGTCAATTTCTTTGCTCTTTATTTGATTAGCAACGCTAAAAAATGAAGTAAAAAATAGAAATAAAAAAAGTATCTTAGTACGCATCATGCTTTTCCCAAATTAAACATGCATTTAATTTAACGACATTCAAACTAATTGAAGAGTGAATTAAAGTGAGTTAGGGTGACGCACAGTGACAAGACAACTTATGTAATAATAAGAATAAGTTAAGTATATTTAAGGAATGAGATGTCAGTTTATAAAGTCGGAGAAAACCTAACTTTAAACCTTGATGAACGAAAATTATTTAAAGGTTCAACAGAGGTTTCTTTGCCTGAGTTATCTTATCGATTATTAGTGTGTTTGGTTGAACGCGCACCGAGTGTCGTTTCACATAACATTATCTTGGATTATGTATGGCAGGGGAAAATCGTCTCAGAAGACACCGTTAAAAAACGTGTATCTCGCCTTAGGGAAGTTTTGGCAGTCGAAAAAGAACAAGATCCTATTATTGCAGAACGAGGGCAAGGATATCGTTTAAATTTATCAGTTAAGCTTGTAGAACATACAGTTAGCCAACTAGAAGAACAACAGAATCCACCAAAACTTGCAAGTCCACAATTTCATTTTTCTATTAGGCACCGTGTCATGCTTAGTGGATTAGTCATCTTTGGGATGATTGCTTTAGGTGTTTTTAAGCAAACAGAATCAAGTAAGATACAGCAGCCAGTACAAGCAAATATAAGCCTATCACCACCTGATGAATCAAATGAGCTAGATGTGTCTCGATTTATGGGGTTACAAGACAGCTCAAAAATAGATAGTGCGATTAGCGAGCTAGAAAACTCAATCAAACACGCCAGCAATAAAGTCGCTATTTTCTCAATATTAAGCGAATTGTATTTAACTAAGCATAAGTTATATGGTGCCAATCAAGACGATTTAATACAAGCCTATCAATTTGCATTAAAGGCAGTTAACGCTTCGAATAGCCAACCTTGGCCTTATGTTGCACTTGGGAATGTGCAAATTGAACAGGGAAAATATAAAAACGCCATTGAAAGTTCCAGTAAAGCCATTTCACTTTCGCCTAAATGGGTGAACGCTCATGCCGTCAAATCTAGCGCACTGAATCATCGTGGTGATACTTCAGGGGCGTGGCAAGCGATTAAAATTGCACATAAAATACAACCAGACAATCCACTTGTACAAAAGATACGCGCTCAGGTTCTGTTAAATAAAAACATGTTCAGTTGGAGTGAACGTC
The DNA here is from genome assembly GCF_040104455.1 of Pseudoalteromonas sp. BZB3. Taxonomy (NCBI): domain Bacteria; kingdom Pseudomonadati; phylum Pseudomonadota; class Gammaproteobacteria; order Alteromonadales; family Pseudoalteromonadaceae; genus Pseudoalteromonas; species Pseudoalteromonas sp. BZB3. Next base: position 119,499 of record NZ_JBECOS010000011.1, read on the forward strand.
ATTTAGCGTCATTGATAGCGTCTTCTCCGCAAGATACGTCTTATTTACTGGCTCAAGCTGAGTATTTCTTGGCGACTAAACAATATGAAAAAGCAGAAAAAACTTTATTTGAAGTACTGGCCTTAAAGCCAAACTTTATTGAAGCGCATTTACTTATGGCAAGCGCTTTAGAGTTACAAGGAAAAATAGATAAGTCACTTATTCATTTCGAGCGGGTTGCTCATAGTCAAAGTAAACATGCGCAGCTAGCGCTGTTGCTCGCCAATTTGGTTGACGGTAATAATAAAAATGTGAAGGGTATAACTTCAGAAGGTGATACATATTCTAATCAATTTATCGCTTCGCTCATTGCGTTAAATAACAAAGAACCTGAGCAATTTATACAGCTAGCAGAGAAAGCCGTGCAAAACGGGTTTTCTAAAGAGTATTTATTAGATTCTAATATTATTTATACTTCGTTAGAGCAACAAGTACAAAGTGATAAGCAACTCAAAGACTTCCAAGCCCTTAAAACAAATTTGTTTAATATCAAGCAAACACGGCGAGTAAAGCGGGTGCCTATCTTGTAGCTGAAATTAATCATTCGCATTTCACGACAAAACCTTCACAAACGCTTTGCTAACTTTGCGATACCAATCCTCTTAATTAAGTGATCTATTTTGAGGCAAAGAAAACTTGTCGATAGCAAGGCGAAAATTTCGCTATTTAGTTGTTCTAAAGAAGATATTTTTAACGAAGCTAGCGACAGTTTTAGTCCCTCAAAATGATTGAGTATTATTGAGGATTGGTATGAGATACCGCATAGGAGCAAAGCGATGTTCAAACAAATTCTTAAACCACTTAATAAATCACTGATGTTGACGTGTGTACTACCCGTGTTAGTTGCCTGCCAAGGTAGCCATTTAGAGATAATGCCTGACTTGTCGGATGAAACCTTGCTGACAGAACATTTGTCTGTTGAGCAAATGCATCAAGATATTGATGCTTTATTACAAGGTTCATTGGAGCGTCACCCAAATCTTGAAAAGTACACTCAAGTCTCTGAGCTAAAAAGCTACACTGAAGTGCTCAAGTCGCAAATTACTCGGCCTTTAATGCGAACCGAGTTTTATAGAATAGTGGGAAAACTCAGCCATAAGTTTAATGATGGTCATGCATTTTTGATTTGGCCGTATCAAGAATATAACTTGCTTAAAGAGCAAGGTGCGAAACCTTTTCCTTTTGAAGTATTTATCAATTCACAGCAAGAGCTATATATACAACATGACTATCAATCAGGTAGTGAAAGGGTTATAGGCGAAAGCAAAATTTTATCAATTAATGGTATTTCAACAAAAGACCTTGTATTAAACATGCAAAAATATACAGGTGGTGAGAGTGAGCTTCTTCGTGAAAAGGTCGTGGCAGCGAGATTCCCCGTTAACCTGTGGGCTGTATATGGCTTTATTAATGAATTTAAACTTGAAATCGAAGCTGAGGGGAGAGCTAAAACATTAGAGATCACCCAATCCCAAGATTGGCAACAGACAGAGAGCGCTATTTCAGGAAAAACAAATCAAGATCATTACTTTAAAGAGTTAGAAGAAGGTATCGGTTTATTATATTTAGATCACTTTGATATAAAACCAAGTGAGTTTGAAGATTTTGTTGATGAAAGCTTTAAGAAAATTAATGCGTCAAACATTCACTCTCTTATTATTGATATTAGAAACAACCCCGGTGGTAATACGGATACCGTTGCTTATTTAAGCCGCTACCTTGCAAATAAACCATTTAGATTGGTCTCAGCGCTGCAAGAAAAACTCAACAAAGACAATCGTGGTTGGTTTCATTATAAAGGTGAAGTAGGGGAAATTGTCGATATGGATTGGGATGATTGGGAAACGCCAATGAATGACGATATTAGGTTTTCAGGTAAGGTTTATTTACTGACAGGCGCTATTAGTTATTCAGCTGCCATCGTATTCGCAACGACCTTAAAAGATAATGGCTTTGCAACCTTAGTCGGTCAGCCAACACAAGGTTTTGCCAATCAATCAGGACAGGGCAATTTGTTTAACTTACCTCACTCAGAGCTAAGGGCTTATATTACAACTCGGTTATTAGTTAGACCGAGCGGTGAGTTGACTCAGCAAGGTGTTCAGCCCCATTATGAGGTTGGATCAGGTAATAGCATAACGCAAAGCATGGATGATAAGACCATTGCTGCCACACTAGAATTAATTCGGACAAAGACAGCAAAATGAACGAAACAAAAAACCACATTTTATTGGTTGAAGATAACCAGCAATTAGCAGAACAGCTATGTGGTTTTCTGACTCAAAAGGGCATGGTCGTTGACTATGCCTGTAATGGAAAAATAGCAACTAATCTACTCAAATCTGAAGACTTTGATGTTGTAATTCTAGATTTAACCTTGCCTGACACTGATGGGCTAAATCTCTGTCGTTTTATCAAATCAGAACCTACAATGAATGTTCCGGTATTGATGCTCACCGCAAGAGACAGTATTGAAGAAAAGCTTGAAGGCTTCTCACATGGCACAGACGATTACCTAACAAAGCCTTATGTGTTAGACGAGGTTTATGTTCGTTGCTTAGCACTCGCTAGAAGGCATCAATTACACAAGTCTCAAAAAACATGTATTGGTGATATGGAAATTGATTTTAATCAAAAAACGGTTCAGCGCGGCGGTCAGAGCATAAAGCTTTCAAAAACAGATTTCTTATTGCTCAAATTACTTGCAGAAGCTTATCCAAACGCGCTGAGTAAGCGACAATTAGTCGAAAAGGTGTGGGGAGATGATATGCCTGACACCGATGCGGTTCGTAGTCACATCTATACACTTCGAAATGCTGTAGATAAACCATTTGGGTACCCCTTAATCAAAACAGTACACGGAATTGGTTTTAAAATCGTAGCACCTGACTAACAATCACCAAACAATGAGTAATTAGTGTAAGAAGCACCACATGGAGATGAAAGAACTATGACAAGCCTTTCAAGTAGTATAAGTCGCGTAATTATAACGACTGTGTTATCTATCTCGCTTATTTATAGCTTCTTGATTGTTTTATATGCTTGGACTATTGAAGATAATATTTTTAACCGTCTAGTCAACGATGAATCGACTCATATTACTGAACAATTTAAACGTTCAGGCGAGGTTCTCCCTCCAAAAGCAGATTACATGCGTTTGGTTGAAAACTTTACCGATCTGCCTATTGAGATAAAAAAAGAGTATCCGTCAAACCCCAGCAAAGTGGAATATCAAACAAGTTCTGGTAAAACCCTTCATATGACCACCATTAAATTAGGTGGACAGCAATTATTTTTACTCGCTGATGTAGAGCAGTTTGAAGTTAGCAAAGATAATATGCCAAACCTGCTTGTGTGGCTTTTAGTAATAGCTTGCTTTATTTCTGCCATAGCACTTGTTGTGAGCTTACAGACTGCCAAGAAGATTACAGAACCTTTAAAAGCGTTAGCATCTGACGTGAACAAAAAAAATGCAGGCAATATTAAACCTGATACATTTCCTGAAAATGAAATTGGATTATTGGCACTTAATACTAAAAACGCCTTTAATCAGTTGAATACCGCGCTTGAACGGGAACGAGTATTTACCAAAGACATTAGCCATGAAATCAGAACCCCTGTTGCGATTCTTCAAAACGTACTATCAGCAAGCAAGGCAGAAAAAGCAATCACAGAAAGTAATTTTGATACAGTTGCAGAGGCGGTTGCCAATATCAATCAAATCACCTCAATTTTATTGGCGCTTGCACGTTCGGAGTCAAGTCAAACAGAGACGGTTAATTTAACTGCCGAGTTAGAGTCTTTGATTATTAACCAATTTGATTTTTTGCTTGCAGAAGCAGGAAAACATCTTGAGTTAAACCTTAATTTTGACGGCGATGTGAAAATAAGGTGTAACCAAAATCTGGTTATTATTCTAATGCTAAATCTATTGTCGAACATGGTCCGACACGCGAGTGGTGATAATGCCGAAATTACCTTAAATGAGCGACAGCTTATTTTTAAAAACCAGACTCAACAAAATACCATTAATTCACCATTTTTAAGCGGTGTAAAAGGCGAGCAAAGTGAAGGTTTAGGGCATGGTTTAAACTTGATACAGCGTATTTGTGAACAATCAAATTGGCAATTGCACATTGAACAACCGCAAGGTTACTTTATAGTGAAAATAAGCTTTGATAATCCTCTTAACGATTAAATTAATGCTTAAATAATTTAATCACGACAAAGTCACGACAACTAATTGGTTAAAGTGCTGTTAACTTCAACAAGGAGAAACAGCAATGAAATATTTAACGCTATTAATTATTTGTCTGGGTTTGTTCAGCCCCCATGTATTTGCCAAAAAAGTCGCTCTATTGATTTCGGGTTACGGTAATGAGACCCAAGGTAAAATAAGTTACGACCTTGAGGAGCTTGCACAAACTTATTTGCTATTACATAACCATAACCTAGAGCTCGACATTGTCACACCTAAAGGCGGTGAGGTTGTTGTAAAGACGAATAAAGACAATCTAGCTTACATACAAAAATTCAAAGGGCTTGCCCTTCATAAATTGCAAAATACTCACTCAGCAAAACAGGCAATTCAGCAAAACTATGACGCTTTATTTATTGTTGGGGGAGATGGCGCAATGTTTGATTTACCTTTTGACCCTGATACTCAAACTTTCATTAATCAGTTTATCGAAAAGCACTTTCCAATCGCCGCTGTATGTCACGGTCCTGCAGCGCTGGTTAATTTGAAAAGTCCTGATGGCGATTATTTCGTTGCTGGCAAGAAGGTAAATAGTTTTACACAAATCGAAGAACAAGCTTTTAATGCAGAACTACTTGATAAATTTCCATTTTCACTTGAAGAAAAATTGATTGAGCGAGGTGCGACATTTGTGAAAAACACGGCCATGATGCCTTATATTTCTGTTGATGGAACGCTTATAACAGCTCAAAACCCAATGAGTGTTGCCAAAGCTGCTGAAGCCTTGTTACTAAAATTAGGTATTTCACCAAAGCAAAGAGCCCCCTTTAAAGATGAAGCAACGTTCGAGTTAATTACTCAAGCAAAGTTAAACGGTGCTGCGGTTATTGCTATTGAGCTTGCAAAAGATAAAACGAGATATGACTTAAACTATTTAGGCCTTTATGCTTTTTTCGCGTACAAACTTGCACAAACTCAAGATCAAAAACGACAGGAGTTAAATCTTAAAGCTGAAATAGCAAAAATCTTTAAACACCCAAAGTTATCAGAATCATTAATTAACGCCTATTTAGAGCAGCAACTTATTGAAGAGGCAGAGCAAGCATATCAAGTATTTAAAGTAGATTTTCCAAGTGATAAGTCTATTGCATCTATTGAAAATAAAATAAATAGTTACAAATAGAGAGCATGGTTATAGGAACAAAACGCTTGCTTAAAATCTAAACTCGATTTAATGTGATATCAACTTGATATCACATTGGTGGAGTTTTCAATGAAAGAAACAAAAGGATTCTCAACAAACGGGTATGTTGCAACAGTGGTTTCTATTGCAATCGCATTAGCTAGTTTGAGTCAATTTAACCCCGTAAATGGCGATGGCATTTTATTCGTCGTTATAGCCGTTCTTAGTTTAGCGTGTTTAGCTGGTTTATTTATGGTGCAGCCAAACCAAGGCCGCGTACTTACTTTGTTTGGCAGTTACGTAGGCACAGTAAAAGAAAATGGGTTACGTTGGACTGTCCCTTTCTTTATTCGCAGAAATATTTCTTTAAGATTAAGAAATTTTGAAAGTAATAAAATCAAAGTAAATGATGCGCACGGTAACCCGATTGAGATTGCCACCGTGGTTGTGTGGTCAGTGAATGACACAGCAGAGGCGGTATTTGAAGTAGATGACTACGAAAGCTTTGTAAATATTCAAAGTGAAGCAGCGCTAAGAAATATGTCGAGCGCTTATCCCTACGATCAACATGACGGTGATCAAATTGCATTGCGCAGTCACCCAATTCAAGTCTCTGAAGCACTAAAAACAGAAATTCAAGACAGATTGGCAAAAGCAGGTGTAAAAGTACATGAAGCTAGAATTTCTCACCTTGCCTATGCATCAGAAATTGCCAGTGCCATGTTACAACGTCAACAAGCTTCAGCCATTATTGCTGCAAGACAAAAAATCGTAGATGGTGCGGTTGGTATGGTGGAGCTTGCATTAAGCAGATTGTCTGAACGAGAAATCGTAGAGCTAGACGAAGAGCGCAAAGCAGCTATGGTTAGCAATTTGCTGGTGGTATTATGTGCCGAGCAAAATACGCAACCTGTGGTCAATGCAGGTAGCCTTTACTGATATTAGATTTTCAAATTGAGTTGAAGTGTAAGCTTCAACTCAGCAATTTAAAGAGGCTTATTTTGGCCAGTAAGAAAAGTTACCCACTTAGAATAAACCCTGATGTATTAGCGGCAGTACAGCGCTGGGCCGACGATGACTTACGCAGTGTAAACGCGCAAATAGAGTATATTTTGCGAGATGCATTGGTAAAATCGGGTAGGGTGAAGATTGTGCAAAAAGTGGTAACCGAAGTACATCCACAAGACCCAGAAGAATAAAGCTTATTTGAAGCTTCAAGGAGTAAAAATGGTTCAGGAAGAGATTGTATTTAAGTCACAAATGCTAAACTTAAAAGGTACATTGTCATTACCAGAAAGTAAGGGCACATTTCCTTGTGTTGTTATGGTTCACGGTAGTGGTCAGCAAGACAGAGATGGTAATATCAATGGCTTTGATACCAATATTTTTAAACAACTTTCAGAGCAGTTAATTGAAGCTGGTTACGCCACTTTTTGTTATGACAAGCGTGGTGCAGGTAAAAGTGAAGGCGATTTTAAAACAGCGGGTTTAGAAGAAGTTGTTTTAGATGCTCACCAAGCGATTAACCATATTTCTACTCATAAACAAGTAAATACAAATGCCATTTATGTATTAGGGCATAGTGAAGGGGCTTGTTTAGCGCCAGAAATAGCAAACGAGAATAAACTTATTTCTGGGTTAATTATGCTTTGCGTTAGCCTTCGTAGCTTTGAAGAAGATGGCATTAAAAATGCGGAAGTAATGAATAGAGATCTCGATGCTCTAAAGGGCTTAAAAGGCAAGATCTTAAGGCTTTTTTTGTACACCAAAGACCCTGCTAAAACTATGCGAGATTTGCGGCAAAAAGTTGAAAGTACCGATAAACCAACAGTAATAGTTGGCTTTCAAAAAATAAGCACCAAGTTCTACAGAGAAACATTTAATTATGATGTGAAGTCGCATTTGGCTAACACGATAAAACCAATATTAGCGATTGGAGGTGAAAAGGACTTTCAATGTCACCCTGATGATACTAAGCTTATCGACAAGGTTACAAAAGCATCAACAAGTACACATATCATCGAAAATATGGACCATACTTTGCGGTTGCAAACAGGTTTGCCTTCACTAGCCAGCTACAAACACGCTTGTAAAAATGACATAATGCCTGAGGTCGCAATTCAGTTAAGAAATTGGCTATCAGAGCAAATGAGTTTAGCTGAAACACATGCAACTGATGAGAAACCAAAACCAACAGCCATAACTTAAGCGAATGACAGTTAACTTACTTAATAATATTCCTACTGACTTATCAGACGAAGTCTTTGAAGATCTAATCAATACTGACTCTGTTCGGGTCGAACGAATAATTTCTCAAGGACATAGCTCACCTGTAACGGGGTGGTATGACCAAGACGAGCATGAATGGGTTATGGTCTTAGAAGGGTTTGGTGTACTTGAATTTGAAAATGGCAAGTGTGTGAGGCTAGAAAAAGGAGATTATTTAAATATATCAGCTCATACAAAGCACAAAGTGAAACAAACTTCAGAACAACAGCCAACGATTTGGTTAGCTATTTTTTATAAATAATCGCAATGGCAAAACCGAATAAAAAAGGGCCCGTAAGAACGGTTGATATTTTTTGCGCAAAATGTAGAACTCAACTCTTTAAATACCGAAAGGGCGGTAAAGGTGCGCTAGTTAAATGTTTTGAAGAGCGAATTGTTGAAGATTACACAAACGATAAAATACATTGTCCTCAGTGTAATATTGAATTTGCAAGAAAAACACTGATCAGAGGCACGCCCGCACTAAAAATTGTTGGTGGTAAGGTTACTTTTAAATAAACCCCTATCAAATGATTTTTGTTTGAGTGTGTCGAATTTATAGTGAGAAACAATCTTAGTTAAGATAATCTTGCACCTAGCTTGCACAATAAATATAAAGTCGTATCAAAAAAAAGCCGTTTCATGTATTGAAACGGCTTTCTCAGAAAAACAGCTTGTGTTATTAAAAATCCAACTTATTTAAAATATCGTCTTCGACATTTTGTGAAAGTGTGACTTTAAGCTTAGGTGTACGTGCCATTTCACGTTTGATTGCAAAATTGGCTTCTTCGTTACGTGCCCAGCTGCGACGCGCAATACCATTGTTTACGTCGAACAACAGCATAGATTTAAGGCGACGCATAGCATCATCACTACCGTCGAGTAGCATACCGAAACCACCATTCATTACTTCACCCCAACCAACGCCACCGCCATTGTGGATTGACACCCATGTTGCACCACGGAAACCATCACCGATCACATTGTGAATAGCCATGTCCGCCGTGAAGCGGCTGCCATCATAGATGTTAGATGTTTCGCGGAATGGAGAATCTGTACCAGATACATCGTGGTGGTCACGACCAAGTACCACGGGTCCAATCTCACCGCGCTCAATGGCATCATTAAAGGCTTTCGCTATTTTAATGCGGCCTTCAGAATCAGCGTAAAGAATGCGCGCTTGTGAACCAACAACAAGCTTATTTTCTTTCGCGTCTTTGATCCAAGTGATGTTGTCTTGCATCTGCTGTTGAATTTCTTCAGGCGAGTTTGCCATGATTTCTTCAAGCACTTGAGCGGCAATTTCATCTGTTTTGTCTAAATCTGCAGGGTTACCAGAAGTACATACCCAACGAAATGGACCAAAGCCATAGTCAAAACACATAGGACCTAGAATATCTTGCACGTATGACGGATATTTAAAGTCGATGCCGTTTTCAGCCATAACATCACCGCCCGCACGCGATGATTCTAGTAAGAACGCATTACCGTAATCGAAGAAATATGTGCCTTTCGCTGTGTGCTTGTTTACCGCTTCAGCGTGGCGCTTAAGGGTTGATTGCACTTTTTCTTTGAATACTTCCGGCTCTTCACGGATTAAACGGTTTGATTCTTCGTAGCTAATATCAGCTGGGTAGTAGCCGCCTGACCAAGGGTTATGAAGAGACGTTTGGTCTGAACCTAGGTGAATAAAGATGTCTTCTTCTAAGAAGCTTTCCCACACATTTACAATGTTACCAATGAACGCAATAGACACTACTTCTTCGTTTTCTTGTGCTTTACGCACGCGTGCAACTAAGTCATCGATGTTATCAACGAGTTCATCTACCCAACCTTGCTCATGACGTTTAATCGCGGCTTTTGGATTAACTTCGGCACATACTGTAATACAGTTAGCTATATTCCCCGCTTTTGGTTGAGCACCGCTCATACCGCCAAGACCCGCGGTTAAGAAGATCTTGCCTTTCGGACTTTCGCCTTTGTTAAGCACCTTACGGAATGCGTTCATCACCGTAATAGTTGTACCGTGAACGATACCTTGTGGGCCAATGTACATAAATGACCCCGCTGTCATTTGACCATACTGAGTGACACCTAATGCATTGAATTTTTCCCAGTCATCTGGCTGAGAATAATTCGGGATCATCATACCGTTTGTAACTACAACGCGCGGTGCGTCTTTTGAAGATGGGAATAAACCCATAGGATGGCCAGAGTACATATGAAGCGTTTGGTCTTCTTCCATCTCGCTTAGGTATTTCATAGCCAGTAAGTATTGTGCCCAGTTTTGGAATACCGCACCGTTACCACCATAAGTGATAAGCTCTTCTGGGTGCTGTGCTACAGCCGGATCAAGGTTGTTGTCGATCATCAGCATGATCGCAGCTGCTTGCTCACATTTTGCCGGATAATCAGAGATTGAACGTGCTTTTAGCTCATAGTTAGGCTTAAAGCGGTACATATAAATACGGCCAAAATCTTTTAATTCTTGAGCAAATTCAACGGCGAGTTCAGCGTGCCACTCTTTTGGGAAATAGCGGAGGGCATTGCGAACGGCAAGCTGTTTTTCTTCTGCACTTAAAATATCTTTACGTTTTGGTGCGCGGTTGGCACCAGCCGGATACGCTTTTGGCTCTGGCAAAACGCTTGGAATACCTTGTTTGATGATATCTTGGAAATTCATGTCGGTTTTCCTTAGTTTACTGAAACTGTGAAAGCTTGAGATTTAACAAATTCAACCATGGCATCGATGTCTGGTTTAAGTAGCCTGTCTTCTTCAAGCTTGGCGACCTTAGTACGGATCAACGCGTGGTTTTGTTCAATAATATCTGAACACGTATTTGGGCGTCTGAAATCAACGGCTTGTGCGGCGTACATTAATTCGATTGCAAAGATTTTTTCTAGGTTACCAAGAATTTGGTTGAATTTACGGCCAGAAATACTACCCATAGACACATGATCTTCTTGACCCATTGACGTTGGCACGCTGTCAGCTGATGGTGGGAAGCACAGTGATTTGTTTTCAGTTACCAATGCCGCTGTGGTGTACTGCGGGATCATCATACCAGAGTTTAAGCCTCCAGATGTTGTTAATAGACGTGGTAGACCATGTAGACCTTCAAGCAATAAGTAACAACGACGGTCAGAAATATTCCCCAGTTCTGCAGCTGCAATTGACGCATAGTCAAGTACCATAGCTAAAGGCTGACCATGGAAGCTACCACCTGAAATGGCTTCTTCTTCGCTGATAACGATTGGGTTATCAGTAACAGAGTTCATTTCAGTCTCTGCTAATGCTTTTAAATGGTTGTACGCGTTACGAGATGCGCCGTGCACCTGTGGAATACAACGTAATGAGTAGGGATCTTGTACGCGGTCACACTCTTCATGATCAGCCATGTTTTGTGAGTCTTTAAATAACCGGCGCATACGCTTAGCCACTTCAATGTTGCCTTCAAACGCTCGAATTGCGTGTAGTTCTTCTCTGAATGGCGACTCACTACCTTGCATGCCTTCTATACTCATTGCGCCTGCAATGTCTGCAAGGTCGAGTAAGTAACGCATTTTAGTTAGGCCAGTGATGGCATGTGACAGAATAAACTGAGTACCATTGATAAGTGCTAGACCTTCTTTGGCATGTAAGTCCATCGCTTCAAGGTTGTTATCTGCCAATACTTTTGCTGCAGGTTGGATCTCTTCACCTACCCAAAATTCACCTTCACCTAGTAGTGGTAAAAATAAATGAGAAAGTGGCGCAAGGTCGCCTGATGCACCAACAGAGCCTTGCTCAGGTACAACTGGGATAATATCAAGTTCGATGAACTTAAGCATACGCTCAACTACAGCTAAACGAATACCAGAGAAGCCTTGGCTTAAAGCATGTACTTTGGTGATAAGCATTAGCTTTGAGATTGATTTTGTAATCGGGTTACCTACACCCACAGCGTGTGTGATAAGAAGGTTTTTTTGTAAAAGGTGAGTTTCTTCAGGTGTGATTTGGGTATCACATAAAGGACCAAAGCCGGTGTTAATACCATAAACCGCTTTGTCTGATGCCGCCATTTTGTCAACGCGTTGACGGCTTGTGTTAATCTTGCTTATAGCTTCACTTGTTAAAACAGCATCGACTGAACCATTTGCAATACCATTTACAGTATCAAGATCTAGACGATCAACACCATATCTAAACGTCATCTTGTTCTCCAAATTCATTGAGTTCTTATATTTATGGCGCAAATATTAACGAGTGGATGAAGTTTTATAAATTGCATATAATCAACATTCATTCCGGGTTTATCAAACTAAATATTTGGCACATTAATGCAAATACATGACGTAGATCTCAAATTATTAAGAGTTTTTGTTGCAATCGTGGAATGTGGTGGTTTATCTGCTGCAGAATCTAGATTAAATATTGGTCGCTCGACTATTAGTTCGCATTTATCGGACTTAGAAGTTCGCTTAGGTATAAAACTTTGTAAACGGGGTCGCAGTGGTTTTGAATTAACAGAGCCGGGTAGGGTAACCTATCAAGCCTCTTTAGAGCTCTTACGTCAATGTGAAGCCTTTGCCAATACTGTTGCCAGTTCTAAAAATGAGTTGTCGGGTCGAGTGAGTATCTCTGTTATTGATACTATGGTGAGTGATCCCCGCTGTGGCGTTGCCCAAGCAATAGCGTCACTTCGCCAGCTTAGTAAAAACATTCAATTTGATATTAATGTTTGTGAGGCTAGAGAAGTTGAAACCTCAGTGATAAACGGTCGTTCACTCGTAGGTTTAGGTGTCAGTCGTCATCATATAAGAGGGCTTGAATACATTCCGCTACATAACGAAAACAACTATTTATACTGTGGAAAAGGGCATGAACTGTTTTCATTAGAAGGGCAGCTATTGTCAGAGCATTTATCGGATGCTGAAGTGATTACTTCAAATTATATGAGAGACAAAGAAGTCAGAAATGATAGTTTGAATTATCAAAACAGTGCAACAGCATATCATGATGAAGGCATAGCGCATTTAATTTTGTCTGGTGAGTTTATAGGTTATCTACCGGAACATTACGCGAGTTTCTGGGTTGATAAAGGACTCATGAAGGTAATTGAGCCAGAAAATTTCGCCTATCAGATCCCAGTAAGTTTAATCATTTCGAAAAATAACCAAGCTAACCCATTGTCAAATGCCATCGTTGAAACGCTTTTATGCTCGCATGCTAACTAATTTTAATATTAACTCGCAGATATTTATAAGGAGTTTATACTTAATTTAACAACAATGTTTGGGGCGCTTTTTTGTCATTAGAAACAGCGAAACGTTCGATAAAGACGGTATTACACAGTCGATTTCTTCTGTCTTTGCGTGAAGCCTTCATTGCTTTGATCCCATACTTTGTGAGCAGTGCTATCGCTATTTTGCTGTTAAATAGTGCTGTAAAATTCAATATTGTGGCACCAAGCGATCATGCTTATTCAGTTATACTGGCAAGTGCCTCTCTAGTGCTTTCATTATTTCCAGTTATTGTTGCTATTTCCATCGGTTTTTTTATTAGCAAGAACTTTGGACAAAGTGGTGTGGTGGGGGCCATGCTTGCGCTGCTCTGTTTTTCACTACATGGGCAATATATCAACTTTGATGGCGAGTCATTTCGACTAGATCCTACTGGCGGCACACCCTATGCAGTCATTATTCCTTGTTTAAGTAGCCTGATCTTAAAGTTGGTGGTAAACCTTCACCCTAATTTAGATAAACACTTTCATCATATAAGTCGTTTTTTGAGCGAAAAATTACTGATTATCCTACCTTTTACGCTGACATTCTTTAGCTTTTATACATTTATGCCGGTAATTAATTTTGCCGGTGATCTGATTGCTTCTTGGATAACGCCAGATATTAGCCAATCAACAATAGCAGAATTAACGTTTGAAAGAATGCTGTTTACACACGGCCTTTGGTTTTTAGGCATTCATGGCGACAATACTTTTAATATGGTATTTGACGCAAATTATTTAATGCAACCAATTATAGGAAACTTACCTGCGAAAACATTTTACGATACATTTGTTTTAATAGGTGGGACAGGCTGTTTCGCAGGGTTAATTATTGCGGCATTATTCTTGAAGTCTGGCTCACATGAAAAGAACATCGCTAAACTTTCAATGCCATTTACGGCTTTCAACTTTTGCGAAATCATTCTTTTTGCATTACCCATATTTTTAAACCCGATTATGCTAATTCCTTTTGTAATGGCACCAACAATTAACTTTGTGATTTCTTATACAGTTATAGATTATGGGTTGGTTAACGTGAGTAATGAAACGATTAGTTGGATGACACCTACACTGGTAAATGGGTTCATTGTGTCTCAAGGCTTATCAGGGGTGTTATTGCAATTATTTTTATTATGCTTGAACACATTAGTTTATTACCCATTTTTGAAATGGCACAGTGAACAAATCAATTTTGATAAGGCCATCAGTAAATTGAGTGATCAACTCAACATCTCTGAGCAGCTTCGTAATAAAGGTGAGTCAGATTTTATTGCGCACCAAATAGATCTAGAAAAAGCAAATAAAGCACTGAAAGAAGTTCTATCAGAGATCAGCAAGGGTAGGCTTCTACTTTATTACCAACCGCAAATTTGCCAATTTTCAAAAACCGTTTCTGGTTTCGAAGCATTGTTAAGATTAGAAAAACAATCAGGTGATATTGTTGGTCCTTATTTCTTAGAAACCTTAATCAAACATGATGAAACAGAAATTATCGATATGTGGGTGATTGAACAAGCACACAGAGATTTATTGTATTTTAATAGTAAAGGGTTTAAACCAGTCATAAGCATAAATGTTAATCCAAAAGTGATGACAAACAGTTTGTTAGTAGAATATATCTGTGAAGTGTTCAAAGATTTTCCAAGTCAGCTAAAAATTGAAATAGTTGAGTCAAGTTATCTAACAGATAAGAAAACGGTGCTTAAGAATATAAAAAGCTTACAGAATGCAAAAATACATACAGTTATTGATGATTTTGGAACAGGCTATTCTAGTTTGGCCATGTTGTCAGAGTTACCAATAAAATACATTAAGCTTGATAAATCATTACTAGACGATACTGGCACAGTAAAGGGAAAAGAATTCTATCAACATGTTGTTGAATTACTTCATAAGATGGATAAATCGATTGTTGCTGAAGGTGTAGAAACACACGAGCAGTTGGCGTTTATTAATGGTTTAAAAATTGAGGTAGTTCAAGGTTGGGTATATCAGAAAGCACTTGCAAAAAAGGATGTTATTAATTTCGAAAAGCGTTTTGAAAAATAAAAAACGCGGTAAGTAGAAATACTTACCGCGTTTTAAAATTAAAGAAGCTTAACAATATTAAGCATCAACAACTTTTACTGGCACAGCTTGCTCAGAACCAAACTTAGTTGTTAGTTCTTCTTCAGCAGGAGTAAATGCTGTTAGGTCGATGCCCTCAACTGCCGCAGTATACTCTTCGATAGTTGGGAAGCGACCAAGTACGGTTGAAAGCACTACTAGTGGTGTTGAACCAAGTAGAGATTCACCTTTCTTCTCAGCTGTATCAGCTACAACACGACCTTGGAAAAGACGCGTTGATGTTGCGATCACAGTGTCACCAGGTTCAGCTTTTTCTTGGTTACCCATACAAAGGTTACAACCAGGGCGTTCTAGGTATAGGATGTTGTCGTACTTAGTACGTGCAGCCGTTTTAGGTTGCTCATCGTCAAACTGGAAGCCAGCGTACTTAGCTAGGATATCCCAATCGCCTTCAGCTTTAAGCTCATCAACGATGTTGTACGTTGGTGGCGCAACAACTAGCGGTGCTTTGAATTCAATAGAACCATTTAGTTTTTCAAGGTTACGTAGCATCTGAGCGATGATTTGCATGTCACCTTTGTGAACCATACAAGAACCAACGAAACCTAGGTCTACAGGCTTATCATTGTAGAATGAAACAGGGCGAATAACGTCGTGCGTATAACGCTTAGATACGTCTTCGTTGTTTACATCTGGATCAGCAATCATTGGCTCAACGATTTCGTCAAGGTCAACAACAACTTCAGCGTAGTACTTAGCGTTGTCGTCTGGTGCTAGAGCCGGTTGCTCGCCAGATTGAACACCTGCAATACGCTCGTCAGCTAGGTCGATAAGGCCTTGTAGCGTCTTAGCTTCGTTTTCCATACCCTTATTGATCATAATCTGGATACGGCTCTTAGCTAGCTCGATAGACTTAACAAGTGTTTCATTGTTTGAAATACAGATAGACGCTTTCGCTTTCATTTCTGCAGTCCAGTCAGTGAATGTGAACGCTTGGTCAGCCATTAGTGTACCAATGTGAACTTCGATGATACGACCTTGGAACACGTTCTCACCGCCAAATTGCTTAAGCATTTGCGCTTGAGTTGCGTGAACAACGTCACGGAAGTCCATGTGCTTAGCCATGTTGCCTTTGAAAGTTACTTTCACAGACTCAGGAATTGGCATTGCAGACTCACCCGTTGCTAGTGCTAGTGCAACAGTACCTGAGTCAGCACCGAACGCTACGCCTTTAGACATACGCGTGTGCGAGTCACCACCGATGATGATTGCGCGGTCATCCACTGTAATATCGTTAAGTACTTTGTGGATTACGTCAGTCATTGAGTGATATACACCCTTAGGGTCACGTGCAGTGATAAGACCAAACTTGTTCATGAATGCCATTAGCTTAGGAATGTTTGCTTGCGCTTTTTTATCCCATACAGAAGCAGTGTGACAACCTGATTGGTAAGCACCGTCAACAAGAGGAGAAATCGTAGAAGCTGCCATTGCTTCTAGTTCCTGTGACGTCATTGGGCCCGTAGTATCTTGAGAACCAACGATGTTTACTTTAACACGTACGTTTGAACCTGCGTGAAGTGGCGTTTCAGACTGAACACCTACCGCGTTACGGTTAAAGATTTTCTCTACAGCTGTTAGACCTTGGCCTTCGTGCGAGATTTCTTTAGATGGTGCGTATACTGTTGGTGCTGCAACACCCAGTGTTTCAGCTGCTAGTGTTTGAAGTTTCTTACCGAATACAACAGCGTAAGAACCGCCAGCTTTCATGAATTCAACTTTTTGTGGTGTGAACGCAGATGAGATGTCTGCTAGCTCTTCTTCGCCGTTGAATAGCTTTTTAGCTTTAGTATCGATAGTAAGCAAAGTACCCGTTGCTACTGAGTATGCTTCTTCTAATACTGGGTCGCCGTTTTCATCAGTCACTGTGTTACCGTCAGCGTCTACTTTCTTAACCCAGTTTTTAAGGTCAAGACCGATACCACCGGTTACATCAACCGTAGTAAGGAAGATAGGTGCAATACCGTTAGTACCCGCAACAACAGGTGCAATGTTGATGAATGGAACATATGGGCTTGCTTGCTCACCTGCCCAAAGTGCTACGTTGTTCACACCAGACATACGTGAAGAACCTACACCCATAGTACCTTTCTCTGCGATAAGCATTACTTTCGCATTAGGGTGCTTTTCTTTAAGTGCAACGATTTCTTGTTGTGCTTCAGGCGTGATCATGCACTGGCCGTGAAGTTCACGGTCAGCACGTGAGTGTGCTTGGTGACCAGGAGAAAGTAAGTCAGTTGAGATGTCACCTTCACCCGCAATGTAAGTTACTACTTCAATTTTTTCTGCAACGTCAGGCAACTTTGTGAAGAACTCCGCTTTTGCGTAGCTTTCTAAGATGTCTTTAGCAACGGCATTGCCAGCTTTGAATGCGTCTTGTAGACGAGTTGTATCTGCATCGTATAAGAAAACTTGTGTTTTAAGTACGTCAGCAGCTTTTGAAGCGTTTGCAGCATCTTCACCTAGAGCAAGGTCTAGTAGAGCAGCGATTGATGGACCACCTTTCATGTGTGAAAGTAGTTCAAATGCAAAATCAGCTGTGATTTCAGCTACAGACTCTTCACCAAGAATGATCTCTTTTAAAAATTGTGCCTTAACACCTGCCGCAGATGTAGTACCTGGCAATGTGTTGTAGATGAAGAAGTTTAAAGAATCTTCACGGTGCTCATTTGTTGTATCTTTAATTTGAGCAATGATTTCAGACAGAAGCTCTGCGTTGTCGATTGGTTTTGGGCTAAGTCCAAGTTCCGCTTTACGCGTTTGGATCTCTTCCATGTATTCTGTATACAAACTCATAGAAAACTCTCGGTGTTTTTTTACTTGATACGAAGTGAGCAACTTAGTGCTAAATTAAATTGCCCAACGAAAATGCTCATTAAAGCCGACTCATATTATAGCCGACTTTATGTATGATATTTTGAATCTATCAATTACTTGCACTGCGATTCTATCGCAAATACATAATAATTTACATCAATACCAAAAATAGTTGCTATAAATATAATTGATATCAAAGCGCGCCATCAGGCTCAAAACCATCTTCACCACTGATCTGCTCAGGTTTACCGCAAATGGCTCTTGATGTTTGCATACCAGCCATTACAGCGGCTTCAACACATCCAGCATTAACGCCAGTTTTGATCCAGTCCCCCGTGATGAATAAATTGCTGAAAATAGTGCCATTAGTTGGCAATCGATATTGGCTACTATTTGTGACTGATAGCACATAGCGCTCAGAAGGATCGACGTTTACGCGCCAATATTGTTCATCAAAACGCGATTCTCCCTGTAGGTTATTTCCAGAGTAAAGAACGTCCCAATTAAATTCATCACCGTGATAGGCTTCAGGCCATAATGGTTGCATTTCTTTATTCAATTTTTCTAACGCGTTCTGTTTTACAATGGCTTTTTGCCGAGCAGGGAAGTCATGTGTATCTTTACTTGGGTAATCATCACACGTAAAGGCACTACAAAAATAAGCGATATTTTTGGGATGATTGTTTAGTGGCCAATCTTCTTTATCTAATAAGTTAGACATTGCAGCCCAGGTATCAAAAGGCTGAGAAAAACTACTTAGAATAGGACGCTCTTGGCTATCAGGAATGTATTTAAAACCAAGCTGCTCATCCGTTTTGTTCAACCACAATTGAAATGCTTGAGTAGCGACAGCCTTAACTTCAGTTGCTTGTTGCTTAAATTTATCGTCTAGTGCGATTAATTCAGGACATAAGTGCGCAATAGAAGCGACTGAAATACCAAAAATAACTTTGTCGAAATCTTGCCCTTGCTTTAGTGTCTTGGTAGGTAAAGTGTGTCCAAATTTCGCTTCATAGACTTGAGGCCAATCACTCCAGAATGATTCCAAATTAATATTTTTGTCTTGTAATAAATCAGCTTGCGCATCTTCAATTTGATCATAAAGCGGGTAGGAGGGCCAGCAAGGTAAGCCTTTGACATCTACAAGTGGATCATAGCTATTTGACTTCAATGAGACTTGTTCAGTCATCACAATCTCACTAATGAGATTATCAGTTTGGCTATTGGTTGCGGGCTTTAAAGCTTCAACCTGGTGGAAAAATTGAAATTTTACACCGCGGTGTTTTAGTAATTCGTAAATAGGTGAAAATATTACATCACCCATGCCTGCTTGCATTTTCCACATAACGCCACCGTGGTAACAGAGCATAAGTCTTAGCATTGCTAAACTAGCAACGCCAGCTTCAACATCTCCTTTGTTAAAATCACCATCGACGTAACCGAATACTAAATCGTAAAAACCGATTACAGGCGCTGATTCAACACTGTACTTTTCGTTAGCGCCATTCTTTTTAAGCCAATCTTTAAAATCGATATTGTTGATTGCACCAAAGCCTTTAGAGAAAACTTTATCTTTTATTAGTCCTGTCGCCATTGCGATGGCTAAATCAGCACAGATATAAGCGCGTCTAATCGTTGGATTATCATCGAGTAATTCAATGGCCTCACTATTTAACCAGCGTTTCAATTTACGAACTATGTACCAAACAACAAGTCTGTCTTTTGGGTTTTGTAGATTTTTATCATTCGATCTGAGGGATAAAAGGTGTTTGAGCTGGGTGGCAAGGATCTTAGGCGAAGACCAAATTTCTTTCAGTTCATCATGCGCGGAGTCAAAAAAATCACTCACCTCGTCTTCAATGTCATCGAAGGCATCAGTTATTTCAGTAGCCAAGTGTCTTAATAAGTTTCTATCTCTAGGCTTTTTTGTTTGTAACTTAGTTACCTTGTTTGCCTGTTCTATTTCGTCTTCTAATGAGTCTATGAATTTATGAAGCCATGCAATAAGTACTTCGAGTAATTGCCAAAAATGCAGATCGAGAGTGCCATCAGCTGGGTTCCCCTCAATTGTTGGAAAGTCTACTGGCCAAGTTTCCCATTCATTTTCAATGAACTCTTGTAACACCACAAAACTATGTGGCTTAAATGCTTCTTGCCAGGTACTCAAGGGCATGTTGTCTGGCCTGTTTAATTTATTATATACAGTTTCAATAGCGCGAAATGAATTAACATAAGCGCCAAACCATACATGTAGACCATGCTCTTCGATTCTTTGTCCTAAATAGGGATTTCTACCACTGGCGCCTTTACCACCTAAACGCCAACCTAGCTGGTAAACTGTAATGTCATATTTATCTTGCCAGTTTTCATCTTCTGTCAAGTAAACAGCTGATGTCATTGCGGCAACGCCGCCACCTAAAATAACGATTTTTTCCTTAGCCATAGTCAGCTCCTTTAGCTGTTATTTGAAACTATTTCATAAGCACCATCCTGGTCAAAATCCATGCAAACATAATAGGGGAGTAGGGCTTTTTGCTGCCCAATTTTAATGCCAAACATCTGATCAAACGGGAAAGCATCGAGTTTATTGATGTTGACGTGATACTCGTCTTTGAGCATCGCTATCTTATGGACTTTTCTCACAGTTGAAGGTGAGTGAACCACGGCACTGTATACCGAATTGTAGGCAAACCCGTCAGGAATTTGCTTAAACAGAATTTGATCCATTTGCGGGTTTTTAATCCCACTCATAAATTGCTTTATAAGTTCAGCGCTTATCTGGATTTCTTCTATGCTCGCATGAATAAGCTCTGCCACTTCTTGACCAACTTCTATGATCTCTTCAAATAGCGAATCACCGTCAGAGAAACGTTTAATGGTGAGCAATTCGTGCCAGTCCATTTTGGTAGTTGGGTTAAACGGCTGAAATGTTTCTAGGCTTAACGTAAAGTTGTCAGCTTGTTTATAGTCACTAGGCATAGAGTAGCGGCACAAATACTTGTTGTAGCCCCAAGTTTCGCGACCATTCACTAAGGCGTTAATATTATTTACGGTAATAAACGCCGGATACCAATAAATATGTAAAGCTTTCTTTGTGCTCTTATCTACCTTTGCAATAGGCAACCAAACAATAATATCTGTTTCTTGCATCCAACCGTATTGACTAAAAGGTTCAACTTTTGAAGCGATGTTTTCAATATCAGTAAAAGTAAGTAAACAATATTGAGATAGCGGTTTAAAATACACATCATTGGTTGATACTGTATTTAACGTTGAATCGACAAAATTGGTGATCGTGTCGTATTTGCCTTCAATAAAAAAACCGTACATTCTTGCATTGAGCATACGACAGGGTGGCTTTGCAATAGGGTTTCCTAAAAAGTGCTGGTAACTTCCAGAGTTATTCTCTGACATAGCAATTTCCTTCTTTGATAGCATGATTGTTATATCTGTTTTAGCAGAGGAAATTTGAATTATCGAGTAAGTGATAAGAAATAGCAGAGCTTTAACTCTGCTATTTATAAATTAGGCTGCTGAGATATCAGCTTTTTTGTTTTTAGCCATTTTCTTAGCGCACTTGATGGCAGACTTTTTAGATGCTTTCTTTTGGGCAATTTTCATTAATTTAGCATCTTTAAGTTGCTTAGTTGCATATTTTAGTTTCTTAATGGCTTTTTCAGCGGCATTCTCTGCTTCTTTAGCTTGATCAACGGCAAGTTGCGCTTTATCTGAAGCGTCTTTTGCAATTGACGATGTGCGCTCAACTTCTTGCTGGCTCAATTGTATTATTTTTTCCAGTTTCGTCAGTCTGTCTTCAAAAACAAGATCGGCATCTAATGTTAAATCTTCCATTGTGACTCCTTATTTACGTTCGAAAGAGCTCGGCTCGCCGACAATCAGAGGGTCAACTTGATTAACGACGTCTTCATCTTTGCCTGGGTAATCTAAGCAGCTTAAGAAGTGTCTGATACAGTTAATACGACCACGCTTTTTGTCGTCAGAGCAGATCTGGGTCCATGGTGCATCTTTGGTATGCGTATGAAACATCATGGCATCTTTCGCTTCGCTGTAGTCATGCCATTTTGAAAGAGAGGCCATATCAACCGGACTGAGCTTCCATTGTTTCAGAGGGTCATTTTGGCGAGACTTAAAGCGTCTAAATTGTTCTTCACGGCTAACAGAGAACCAATATTTAAATAATTTAATACCGCTATTGACCAGTATGCGTTCGAGATCGGGTGTTTGGCGCATAAATTCGAGATATTCATTATCGTCACAAAAGCCCATGACTTTTTCTACACCAGCACGGTTATACCAAGAGCGGTCGAATAGAATGATTTCTCCTTTTGTAGGTAAGTGCTGAATATATAACGTTGAAAATACCACAGATTACGCTCTCTGGCATTGGGCTTTTCAAGTGCGATAACATGTGCGCCACGGGGGGTTTAGGTGTTCCATGAAGCGTTTAATTGTACCACCTTTGCCTGCTGCATCTCGGTCCTCGAAAAGCACAACAATACGTTGATTAGTTTGTTTTACCCAACCTTGCATTTTTAAAAGTTCAATTTGTAATTCGTGTTTATGCCTTTCGTAATCAACGACATCCATCTTCGATGAATAGGGGTACTTACCATCAGCGTTCCACTTCATTGGTGGGTTTTTTACATTCAGGTCAAATACCAACTCGCTATTTGAGTCTTTAACATGATCAGACGGTGGGGTTGGAAATTGCTCTATATTATTTGATTGCAAGGGCGCTTCCTTATCCAAAAAATTAAACCGATAACACCTTACTATAAAGCGCGCTTCAAGCAGTGTATTGATCTATGTCTAATTGAGCATAAAAGAAGCAATAAAAAAGGGAGCATAATGCTCCCTTGAGAACGGCTTAATTACAGCCTACTTGAATTTGTTCTGTCCAAACTCGTACTACGAAGTCATTATAATCGCCATCATTTTGATCTTCCCAGTACTGTTTTTGACCGTGCCATCTAAAGTTGTTGGTAAGTTTTGAAGCATTGCCGTTGAGTGCTAGCGCATAGTCAAAATGTGCTGATGAAGGTAGCTGGTAACTGCCAGAGCCACCATATTCATCGAGTAGTTTGATAAATTGATTATTAACTTTTATGCCCCAATCATTGTTGTAGCCCGCGCTTTCACTGACAAATTGATAGTTTATTTTGGTATGTGGAACCGGAACGCATTGAGCATCATCGTTTAAGATCATTGCAGGTAGATTTGCACTGCCAGTACTATTCAGGCTTGCTGTAGCTTGTAAAGAAAAAGCTTTAGTCTCACTATATTCATCATTATCAATCGTTGGTATTTCAATAGTTGTATTTGTATCACCAGCAGCAAATGTGATTATCTGTGTTGGGAAAGTATAATCAGCGCTAGTGGCTGAGCCTTCAATTGCCGAAACCTCAACTTCAACGTCTTGATAATAGCTGTTAGAAAGACTAACAGTGAAAGATAAGGTTTGGCCTTCAGTGACAGTATCTTCAATTGCTGATAATGAAATAACTGGTAGGGGATCTGTTTCACATAATGGGGTTGTATAACATGTTGTGGTTTCAGATGTATTAGTAGTGAGGTCGTTAAGCCTCACAGGGACTTCAGAAATAAAGCATGTATTACCTGAATGAGGATTAAGTTTATAAATATCAGATTTGTTGGTGTGACCTAAGTCATTTATTTTAGTACGACTAATTATTAAGTTTCCTGCATGGTCTATAGTCGCCCCCGTAACAGCTGTTAAGTTATGTTTTGCTAATTTTTGAACAGAATAGTCTGATTGGTTGATCTTATAAGACGTAGTACTTGTTACTAGTATCAATTCATTATTATAAAATGCTAAATCACCACGGTACTTACCACTAAGTACACCTAAATCTGCAAGCTTGGTGTACTCACCTGTTTGTGGGTTGATTTCATATAGTGCAGAAAAACTACTGCCGATAAGACGGTTATTCGCTTCGTCAAAGGCAAGAGATATAACGCCTTTTGTTCGACCGACCTCTGTGTGAGTTTGAGTTACGACATCAAAGTAGGCGAGTTTGGTATATTTAAAACGATCACCTGCAATAGGTAAGTGCTTTTTGTCAGCGCTTGATAGATTTAAATGACTAATGTCGACTTTATATGCTAATGCTCTTGGAGCAGAGACATAGTAAATTCTATTTTGTTGAGCATCGTATGCTAAAGCAGCAGAGCTAAACTCAGCGACAGAGTCAGCCTTTACGCTTTGAAGTTGATCATCAAGTTTAAATAAGATACCGGTTTCACCGCGACCAGCGTTGATACCGTATAGCTCACCTTTACATTCATTCGCTAATAATGAGAATGAAGCAGCAGAAATAGCAATCGCCAAAGACGATAACATGAAAGACTTATACATAGTGCAATCCTAAATACAGTTCCGTAACTATAGAAAACACAAAGTAATGACACATCAAATCCAAACTGATGTGGGTCTTAGTCCATAAAGGGAAGGCGCATCCATTATTATCTTTGCAGATGCAAGTATTATTGTCTTTTATTTTACGTTTTTCAAATAAAAATTAATTCTTTTCTATTTGTTTTTCAAAGTTTGGTAAAAGCTCTTCAACAATCTTTTTTGCAGGAATGGTGAAACGTGTGCCGTTAAACATAACTGAAGTATGCTCGTTGATATCAGTGATCCCTGTTAAGGTCCAACCTTCACCGCGTTCATGACAGAAAACTTTAGTGGTAGGGGGGATAACTTTAAATGTTTGGCTCATACAACTCTCCAAAGTAAAAAGCCTATTTTATAGTAACTATCACAAATGCAAAATTGGCATATTAAAAAAACTAGAATATTTACAAAAAAAAAGCAGCATGGAAAACCACACTGCTTTGTTAACTTTAAATAATCAGCTTAGGTTAAAGGTAAGTGATATCACCAATATTTAAGCTTTCTAGCTGAGACTTAATTTTAGCTACATCGCCAACAATAACCCAAGTTAGTTGACTCGGGTTAATTAAGCCTTTCGCTTCGTTGTGGATATCTTTAAGTTCAAGCGATTTTACTTTTTCGCCGTATTGCTCAAGATATTCAATTGTACGACCTTTGCTGTAAGCATCTGCCAATGCATTACGAAGACTGCGTTTTTTCTCGTAACTGCCAGGGATCTTAGCAACCTTGTTAGACACAACTTTGTTTAGCTCAGCTTCTTTTGCTAAATCAGACTTAATGTAACCGTTCAGTTCTTTCAAGATTTCTTGGATAGAATCTTTTGTTTTATCAGTCTGAACAGGGGCATACACGATAAATGGAGATTGAGCTTGTGCATTCATAAGCATACTACGAGCACCGTATGACCAACCTTTATCTTCACGTAGGTTCATATTGATACGTGATGTAAATGTACCACCTAAAATTGCGTTCATAACATCAAGTTTAATGTCCTGACCTGGTTTTAGGTTGTCGCGCGACTCGCCAAGTAGGCCGGCAATAATCAATGATTGCGGTGCCTCAGGCTTATCAAGTACAAAGATTTGGGCTTGTTCAGGCGCTGCAACTTGTTTGAATTGCTTTACAGGTTTTGCCGAATTAGGTGCTTTCCATTGGCCAAGTTGCGATTCAAGAGAAGCAGTTAAAGTATCTAGGTCAATATCACCAACTACAACCATACGTGCGTTATCAGGACGTAGCCATTTTCTTAAATGTGCTTCAATATCGGCTTTAGTGATTGCTTTAACATCTTCTTCAGTACCTGAACCTGTTAATGGTTGTGCGTATGGGTGGCTTTCACCATAAAGGAGTGGTGGAAGAATGCGGTAAGCATTTGTTTGCGGACGAGCTTGTTCTTGCTTAATGCCATCAAGTACTAATTTTCTTACACGCTCAATATCAGCGTCTTTTAATGCAGGGTTTTGTAAGATATCTGCGAACAGTGAAATACTCTTTTCCCAGTTAACAGAAAGTGTGCTTAAGGTCATAGATGAAGTATCTAAGCTTGCCCATGCACCTACTGACGCGCCAATCTTTTCTAGCTCAGCGGCTAATTGCAATGCATCTAAATTCGTCGTACCTTCATCTAGCATTGACATAGAGAAGTTAGCTAAACCAGATTTAGCTTCAATATCAGTCGCGAAACCAGAATCAAATTGTAAACTAAGTTCAACAGTCGGTGTATCTGAACGCTTTGCTAAGACAACTTCAAGGCCATTACTCAGCGTTGTAGTTTGCACTTCTGGTAAATCTAGTTTTGGTAGTGAATCAACACTTGGTACCTTTGAACGATCAGCGCCTTTTTCGTTAGCTGAATACTTTTCAAAAGGATTAATTGTTAAGATAAACTCACCATCAGTAAGCCATTTTTCAGCTGCTTGTTGTACATCTGAAACAGTAGCGTTAGCCTGAATTTCTTGTGATTTTTTATAAAAGCCAGGGTCATTATGATAGATAGAACCTGATGCTAAAACATCAGACTTACCACCAAAACCGCCTACACCTTCAACTCGCTTGATCCAACCAGAAGCATTTGCAAACTTAATGCGGTTTAGCTCTTCAGCGGTTGGACCTTCAGTGATTAAACGATTTAGTTCTTCATCAATGATGGCTTCAATCTCTGGTAGTTTGCTCTTATCTAACGCGTCAGCACCTAGAATAATCTGACCGGCTAGTACGCGCTGGAAGTTAAATGCAAATACACTAGATGCAAGTTGCTCTTGATAAACTAAGCGTTGGTAAAGACGACTGTTTTTACCAGAAGCAAGTACGTCAGCAAAAAGAGAAAGGTATTCAGAATCGGCAGTACCAAGCTCAGCCGTGTTCCATACTTTTAGAACACGTGACGCAGGAACGCGATCTTGCATCACCATACGCTTTTCGCCGCTACGCTTAGCAACCCATGCTTCCATCTGTGCAACAGGTTTACCTGGTTTAATGTCACCAAAGTACTTGTTTGCTTTTTCTTTTGCCGTTTCAACGTCAATGTCACCTGCAAGCACTAAAACAGCATTATTAGGGCCATAGTAGTCTTTAAACCATTGGTGTACGTCATCTAATGATGCAGCATTAAGATCATCCATTGAACCAATTACTGTCCACGAATAAGGGTGACCTTTAGGGAAAGTATTAACTGTAATCGCTTCCCACATTTTACCGTAAGGTTGACCTTCACTTTGACGCTTTTCGTTTTGTACAACGCCACGTTGTTCGTCTAACTTTTCTTGCGTGATTGCGCCTAGTAGGTGACCCATACGGTCAGACTCCATCCACAGCGCCATATCTAGTGCGGTAGTTGGTACGTTTTGGAAATAGTTAGTACGGTCACTATTTGTTGTGCCGTTCATCTCAGTCGCGCCAGCTCTTTCAAACGGACCAAAATATTCATCATCATAGTTTTCTGAACCATTGAACATTAAGTGTTCAAATAAGTGAGCAAAACCAGACTTGCCTTCTGGCTCATGCTTTGAGCCAACGTTATACCACACGTTAACAGCAACGATAGGGGCTTTACGATCTGTATGAACAACAACTTTTAAACCATTGTCTAAAGTAAAAGTATCGTAAGCAATATCGATACTTGGTAAGGCTTGTGTTGAACTTGCGACGACTGAATTTTGAGAAGAAGAGTTGGTTGTTGAGTTACAACCTGTCAAGGCAAGGCTTACAGCTAAAGCCAACGCCGATAACGCAGTTTTTTTCATTTTTATACGTCCATAATGTTTGTATATTATCGGTACATAGTTTAACACTTTAATTGAAACAAATAATTTAAGTTTGTAACTAAATGTAGCAAGTTATAGATGAAAAAAAACCCCTCGTATGAGGGGTTTTGGGTAACTCAGTGCATTAGCACTGGGAATGAGGTCGGTACATTAGTGTTGTTATTGTCGACACTGAATTAG
This sequence comes from Pseudoalteromonas sp. BZB3, assembly GCF_040104455.1. Taxonomy (NCBI): domain Bacteria; kingdom Pseudomonadati; phylum Pseudomonadota; class Gammaproteobacteria; order Alteromonadales; family Pseudoalteromonadaceae; genus Pseudoalteromonas; species Pseudoalteromonas sp. BZB3. Next base: position 147,274 of record NZ_JBECOS010000011.1, read on the forward strand.
AACTGCATTTCAGGGATATCGCCATCTACGATTAGCTTACCCGCTGTTTTGCTTATAATTTCATCAACAGTAACACCCGGCGCGCGTTCTAGCAAATAAAATGCGCCATCTTTAACTTCTAATACGGCAAGGTCAGTTACGATTTTTTTAACGCAATTAACACCAGTTAAAGGTAGCGAGCATTTCTCTAGTAATTTAGAGTCGCCATGTTTACTAGCATGGGTCATAGTAACGATGATGTTTTGTGCGCCGGCAACTAAATCCATCGCGCCACCCATGCCTTTGATTAATTTTTTCGGGATCATCCAAGAAGCAATATTACCTTCTTGGTCTACTTCAAATGCACCTAGAACCGTTAAGTCTACATGACCACCACGGATCATGGCAAAGCTTTCGGCACTATTAAAAATGGCGGCACCTGTCGCAGCTGTCACGGTTTCTTTACCCGCGTTGATCATATCTGCATCAACTTGCTCTTCAGTCGGGTATGGACCCATACCTAATAAGCCATTTTCTGACTGCAGCATAACTTCAATGCCATCAGGTACATAGTTAGCTACTAGGGTAGGAATACCAATACCTAAATTAACGTAATAACCGTCTTGAAGTTCTTGCGCAACACGCATTGCAACTTGTTCACGAGATAAAGCCATTGATATTCTCCTTACTTACTGGTTGTAATGCGTTCGATGCGTTTTTCAAAGTCGCCTTTGATAACACGGTTTACATAAATGCCTGGAGTATGAATTTGACTTGGTTCAAGTTCACCCGGCTCAACGATTTCTTCAACTTCAGCAACGGTAATTTTGCCCGCCGTTGCAGCCATAGGGTTGAAGTTCATTGCCGTATGGCGGAACACAAGATTGCCGTAACGGTCTGCTTTCCATGCTTTTACGATGGCAAATTCACCAGTGATTGATTCTTCAAGAATATAAGGACGGCCGTTGAACTCTTTAACTTCTTTACCTTCAGCAATCGGTGTACCGTAACCTGTTGCAGTATAGAAACCTGGAATACCTGCACCACCGGCACGCATTTTCTCAGCCAATGTACCTTGTGGTGTTAACTCAACGTCGATGATGCCGTCTAGTAATTGCTGTTCGAAAAGGGCGTTTTCACCTACATAAGAGGCGATGATTTTTTTGATCTGACGGTCTTGTAATAAAATACCTAAACCAAAGTCATCAACACCACAGTTGTTAGAGACAACAGTCAGTTCTTTGGTTTGTTGACGTTTAATTTCAGCAATTAAACCTTCAGGGATCCCACATAAACCAAAACCACCGGCGATGATGGTATCACCATCTTTTAAACCCGCCATTGCTTCGGCGTAGCTATTCACTACTTTATCAAAACCGGCCATAAGACCACTCCTAACTTTTGTTTGTCAAAAGAGCGTAAGCATTATGCTCACGCCACTATCATTGTTATTGTTCGCACTTCGCACGTAATGCTAAAGAAACTTTGCTGGCAGGGGGCTTATTTAAGGCATCACAGATAGCCCAACCTGCTTTGGCAAGCATTTCTAAATCAATTTGGGTACTTATGCCAAGCCCTTCAAGTAAGTAAATTACATCTTCAGTGGCAACATTTCCTGACGCACCTTGTGCATAAGGGCAACCACCCAGGCCTGCAACGGCACTGTCTATGGTACTAATGCCCATTTCTAGTGCCGTGTGGATATTGGCGATAGCTTGGCCGTAGGTATCGTGAAAGTGCACAGCCAGCTTGTCTAAAGGCAGTTCTTTAGTAAGCAAATCAAGTAGCTTTTTCACTTTACCTGGTGTACCAACGCCTATGGTGTCGCCTAAGCTTATCTCGTAACAGCCAAGAGCCAATAATTGTTTACACACATCAAGCACGGCTTCGGGATGCACATCGCCTTGATAAGGACAGCCAACCACACAACTGACATAACCACGCACTTTAACGTTATGCTGCTGAGCTAATTCAACCACAGGTTTAAAGCGTTCAATACTTTCTTCAATAGAGCAATTAATGTTCTTTTGAGTGAATGCTTCACTGGCAGCGGTAAAAATAGCGAACTCTTTAATGCCGCATTCAAGGGCGGCTTCTGCGCCTTTTAAGTTAGGCGTGAGCGCTGAAAGCTGCGCGTTTTCGGCAACAGACAAGCTTTTTATTACTTCAGCCGAGTCCGCCATTTGTGGCACCCATTTAGGCGATACAAACGCACCAGCCTCAAGATGAATAACGCCTGCATCAGATAGCCCATTTAGCAGGGCTATCTTTTGTTCTGTGGTGACTTTACTTTCATTTTGTAAGCCATCACGGGCACCCACTTCAACGATTTTGACCTGAGTTGGATACGCCATGTTATGCCTCCGCAGCTTCAACAATGGCAAGTAGGGCACCGTGACTTACTAATTCGCCTTCAGCAAAGCAATAGCTGGTAAGTGTGCCTGCAAATGGAGCGTTAAGCGTATACTCCATCTTCATGGCTTCAATAACAACGACTGCATCACCTTTAGCGACATCAGCACCCACTTCAACTAGGTGTTTGACAACCGTACCGTTTAGCGGCGCTGCTAATGGTGCTTCTTCATGCTCATGTTGGCTAATATAGTGTTTAGAGCGTAAATCAAAGGTACGCACAAATGCGCTGAACATCACCGTCACTTGCTCGTCGTTGACTAGTGCGCTGGCTTTATAGATGCGGCCATCCAGGTTGATGATTAACGATTCACCGATAAGAGATGCTGAAACTGCATGTTCGTTTCCATCCACCGTTAATTTAAAGCTTTTGTCTTGAACAAGTGCTTTAATGTTTAAGCCGTCAAAAGGTACAACCACAGAAGCAACTTGGTTTAACTTAAAGCCAAGGGCACTTTGCCAAGGTGATTTAGCCGCAGCAAAGTTCACTTGGTTTTGCTTATTTGCTAAATAAGCCGCAGCTGCAATCACTGATATCATTTCTTCAGGCGCATGCTCAACAGTTAATACATCAGTTTGTGTATCAATAAAGTGAGTATCTGGCGCGCCTGTGACAAAAGTATCGTGTCCCGATAGGTGATGTAAGAAAGCAATGTTCGATTTAACACCCGATAAATGCACTTCTTCTAGTGCGTGGTGAAGCTTTAACAATGCAGTTTTTCGATCCGCGCCATGCACAATTAACTTGGCGATCATAGGGTCGTAGAACGGACTGATCTCAGCACCTGATTGCACACCCGTATCAACACGTACGCCTTGGTTTTCAGCTGGGAATGATAAGTGTGTTAAAGTGCCTGAGTATGGCATAAAGTTTTCGGTTGGATCTTCGGCGTAAATACGTGCTTCGAAGCTATGGCCTGATAAAGTCACTTGCGCTTGTTTAAGAGGTAGCACTTCACCACTTGCGACACGGATTTGCCATTCAACAAGATCAAGGCCTGTGACCATTTCTGTAACTGGGTGTTCTACTTGCAGACGCGTGTTCATTTCCATGAAGAAGAACTCATCACCGCACAGTAAAAACTCAACTGTACCGGCACCGCGATAGTTAATCGCTTTAGCACAACGTACAGCAGCTTCACCCATTTCACGGCGAAGGTCGTCAGATAAACCTGGGGCAGGGGCTTCTTCGATTACTTTTTGGTGACGGCGTTGTAAAGAGCAATCGCGATCGCCTAAATAAACACAATTACCATGTTTATCTGCAAAGACTTGTACTTCAACGTGACGCGGCGTATCGACATAGCGTTCAAGTAATACTAAGTCGTTACCGAATCCTGCAAGTGCTTCACGTTTTGCGCCTTCTAACGCGCTCACAAACTCTGAAGCTTCACGTACAACACGCATGCCTTTACCACCACCGCCAAATGCAGCTTTGATAAGAACCGGATAACCTATTTTCTCTGCTTCAGCGGTTAAAAAGTCGACATCTTGGTTTTGACCATAGTAACCAGGCACAAGCGGTACATTGGCTTCAGCCATGATTTCTTTAGCACGAGTTTTTGAACCCATCGCTTCAATAGAGCTTGCCAGTGGCCCTAAGAAAGCAATACCTGATTCTTCACACTTTTGCGCAAAAATATCGTTCTCAGATAAAAAACCGTAGCCCGGGTGAATACAATCAGCACCAGCAAGCTTGGCGACTTCTAGAACTCTATCAGCAACCAAGTAAGAATCTTTACTCGGCGCAGGGCCAATATGGTAGGCTTCATCAGCCTGTTTAACATGCAGGGCATTGGCATCTGCATCGGAATAAACGGCAACGGTGCGCAAACCTAAGCGTTTAGCTGTTTTCATAACGCGGCAGGCAATTTCACCACGGTTCGCAATTAGAATTTTCTTTAACATAGTAATGGCCTTATTGCTTTGCGGCGGTTTGCCAATTTGGCGCACGTTTATCGAAAAATGCATTTAAGCCTTCTTGGCCTTCTTCACTTACTCTGATTTCAGCAATGCGTTTTGCCGTATGAAGGATCAGGTCTGCATCAATGTCTTGATTAGCCACTTCATTAATTAATGACTTTGCTGATTTAACAGCAGCAGGGCCGTTGTTCAGTAATAGTTCAACAAACTGGTCTTGTGCAGCAGTTAGGTCATCATTAATTTCATGAATTAAGCCCATATCCAGCGCTTTTTCAGCCATAAACATTTCGGCCGTTAAAAAGTAGCGACGGGCTTGGCGCTCACCGATAGCTTTAATGACATACGGGCTAATAACCGCAGGAATAAGACCAAGCTTAGCTTCACTTAAACAGAATTTAGCGTTGCAAGTCGCAACTGCGATGTCGCAACAGGCGATTAAACCCAGTGCACCACCAAATGCAGCTCCTTGCACTAAACACAGAGTCGGGTGAGGGCTGCTAGCCAGCACATGCATTAACTTTGCAAGTTGCTCGGAATCTGCGACGTTTTCATCGTAATTATTCCCCGCCATTGATTTCATCCAACCAAGGTCGGCACCTGCAGAAAAGTGTTTACCTTCGGTTTTTAAAACCAAAGCACGGATATCAAGGCTATTTGCATGCTCAATACATTGGATCAGCTCGTTGATCACATGCGAGTCAAAGGCGTTATGTTTTTCAGGGCGACTTAGTTCTAAAATCGCCACTTTTGTTTTTGTTATATTTAAAGTGACCGACATAGTGCGCTCCTTACATTCTGAAAATGCCAAACTTAGATTCTTGCTTAGGCGCATTTGCTGCGGCCTCAAGGGCAAGACCTAAAACAGTACGAGTATCAGCTGGGTCAATGATGCCGTCGTCCCATAAACGGGCGCTTGCATAATAAGGGTGACCTTGCTCTTCATATTGCGCAACAATTGGCTTTTTGAACTCAGCAACTTCTTCGTCAGTCATGCTTAAACCTTTACGTGCAAGACCATCTTGACGTACTTGCGTAAGCACACCTGCTGCTTGTTCACCGCCCATCACTGAAATACGCGCGTTTGGCCACATCCACATCATGGTAGGCTCATAAGCTCGACCACACATGCCATAGTTACCTGCGCCGTATGAGCCGCCAATTAATACTGTAAATTTAGGCACGTCAGCACAAGATACAGCGGTTACCATTTTGGCACCGTGTTTGGCGATACCTTCGGCTTCGTATTTTTGACCCACCATAAAGCCAGTGATGTTTTGTAAAAACAGCAAAGGAATATCGCGCTGTGCACATAATTGAATAAAGTGTGCACCTTTTTGTGCCGACTCAGAGAATAAGATACCGTTGTTGGCAACAATCCCTACTGGGTGACCGTAGATTTCAGCAAAGCCAGTAACAAGGGTTTCACCAAAGTAGCGCTTGAATTCGTCAAATTGTGAATCATCAACAATACGTGCAATTACTTCACGTACATCGAATGGTTTTTTAAGATCCGTACCGACAATGCCATAAACTTCACGAATATCATAACGTGGTGGTTTAATGTCTTTTAGGATGGGCGCAGTAGGGCGTTGATGGTTTAAACGGGCAACACACTGACGAGCAATCGATAGGGCATGTTCGTCGTTTTCTGCATAGTGATCGGCAACACCTGACGTTTTACAATGCACATCTGCACCGCCTAAATCTTCGGCTGATACTTCTTCACCTGTTGCAGCTTTTACCAATGGTGGACCAGCTAAGAAAATTGTGCCTTGCTCTTTTACGATAATGCTTTCATCTGCCATTGCTGGTACATATGCACCACCTGCGGTACATAATCCCATTACCACAGCAATTTGTGGAATGCCTTTAGCGGACATGCGCGCCTGATTATAGAAGATTCGACCGAAATGCAGTTTGTCTGGAAATACTTCGTCTTGTTCAGGTAAGTTTGCGCCGCCCGAATCAACCAAATAAATACAAGGTAGATGACAACGCTCTGCGATTTCTTGCGCGCGTAAATGTTTTTTAACAGTCAGTGGGAAGTAAGTGCCGCCTTTTACGGTTGCATCGTTACCGACAATCATACATTCAACGCCTTGAACTCGGCCGATACCAGCAACCACACCTGCACAAGGTATATCTTGTTCGTAAACGCCAAACGCAGCAAATTGAGAGATTTCTAGAAAAGGAGAGCCTTCATCAAGAAGGGTATTGATACGGTCACGAACAAACATTTTTCCGCGACTTTCATGACGAGCGATAAGAGCTTCACCACCGCCTTGTGCAAGTTGAGCAACTTTGTCGTTTAAATCTGCAACCAGTGAAGCCATAGCTTCACTGTTTGCTTTAAACTGACTGTCATGCACATTAATAGATGAGTTTAAAACAGTCATGGTGTGTCCTTAGCGGCTTTCTGTGAATAGTTCACGACCAATTAGCATACGGCGAATTTCAGACGTACCTGCACCAATTTCATAGAGTTTGGCATCACGTAATAAACGGCCAGTGGCATATTCGTTGATGTAACCGTTACCACCTAGAATTTGAATAGCATCTAGTGCAAGCTTTGTTGCTAGCTCTGCAGCATATAAAATGGCACCCGCGGCATCTTTACGGGTTGTTTCACCACGGTCACAAGCTTTAGCTACCGTGTATACGTATGAACGCGCGGCATTCATTTGCGTATACATGTCAGCAACTTTACCTTGAATTAATTGGAACTCACCGATTGATTTGTTGAACTGTTTACGCTCGTGAATATAAGGTACGACAATGTCCATACACGCTTGCATGATACCTAGTGGGCCACCGGCAAGCACAACACGCTCATAATCAAGACCACTCATGAGCACCTTAACGCCTTCGTTTAGAGTGCCTAGAATGTTTTCTTCTGGTACTTCACAGTCTTCAAAAACCAGCTCACAGGTGTTTGAACCACGCATACCTAATTTATCAAGCTTTTGTGCGGTTGAAAAACCAGGGAAGTCTTTTTCAATGATGAAGGCTGTGATCCCTCTAGAACCAGCTTCTAAATCCGTCTTTGCATAAACAACTAAAACATCTGCATCAGGACCGTTAGTGATCCACATTTTATTGCCGTTAAGAATGTACTTGTCACCTTTCTTTTCAGCTTTTAGTTTCATAGAAACAACATCAGAACCCGCATTTGGTTCACTCATAGCTAGAGCGCCAATGTGTTCGCCGCTGATTAGCTTAGGTAGATACTTTTGTTTTTGCGCGTCGTTACCGTTGCGGTTAATTTGGTTCACACACAGGTTAGAGTGAGCGCCATAGCTTAAACCGATAGAGGCACTTGCACGGCTGATTTCTTCAATCGCAATAACGTGCTCTAGGTAGCCCATATTTGCACCACCAAACTCTTCAGGTACGGTAATACCTAATAAGCCCATCTCCCCGAATTGTGGCCAAAGTTGATTTGGGAATGCATTGTCTAAATCAGTTTTCTCAGCAAGTGGTGCAATTTCAGCACTTGCAAAGCTATTAACATGATCACGGATCATGTCAGCTGTTTCACCTAATCCAAAGTTTAATTCTTTATATAAAGATACAGTGCTCATCTTGGTTATCCTGTGTGAGAGTTATTATAAATTTAATTAGTCTTCGTGCTCATCAAGTTCTTTAAGGGTGTCGCGACAACGACGTTCTGCGGTAACAAGTTCCATCAGAACCACCTTAATGTCATCCATTTGTTGACTTAAATCAGCTTTCTTTTCTTCTATTAGCGCCAACATAGTGGTGAGCTGTTTCGCACTTGATTTATCGGCATCGTAAAGTTCAAACAATCTGCCAGTTTCAGCCAGAGTGAAGCCTAAACGCTTGCCGCGTAAGATAAGTTTTAGACGTACTTTGTCTCGTTTTGAATAAATGCGGGTTTGACCATTTCGCTCAGGCGAAATTAATCCCTGATCTTCATAAAAACGAATAGAACGGGTGGTAATGTCAAATTCCTTAGCCAATTCGCTAATAGAGAATGTAGGTTCGTTAAGGTTATCTTGCATAATTGTTTAACACTTACTTCAAAACAGATTAGACCAATATAAGTGAAGTTTACGTAAAGGTAAAGTTGCGTTTTGGGGAATGTAATAGTGAGTGTTAACAAAAAGTGTGAATATCTAATGCAGTTCTAAATAAATAAACCGCCTTTTCGCAGTTTCTAGCAGTATTGGCAAGGAAAACGTGCAACTTAAGTTTACAGTTTAAGTCAACGCAATTAACTTGATTTTAGATTTACGTTGGCGTAAACGTAAATATTAGGTATGCTCAAATCATCATTTTGAAACAAACAAGCAAGAAGCTTGTGAACAGGAGTTTAACATGAGTAACGAAGCAGTTGTAATCGTAGCAGCAAAACGTACCCCTATGGGTGGCTTTATGGGTGCACTTTCAGGCGCAAGCGCAACAGAGCTTGGCGCAACTGCAATCAAAAGCGTTATGAGCGAAACAGGGCTTACGGACGCATCAATTGATGAAGTGATCATGGGTTGTGTATTACCGGCAGGTCTTGGTCAAGCACCAGCACGTCAAGCTATGTTACATGCAGGTCTAGCACGTTCAACTGGCGCAACAACTATTAACAAAGTATGTGGTTCAGGTTTAAAAGCAGCTATGCTTGCTCATGACCTAATTAAAGCGGGCAGCATTTCATCTGCAGTCGCAGGCGGCATGGAAAGCATGACTAACTCACCGTATTTCATTCCAAAAGCGCGTGGCGGTATGCGTATGGGTCATGGTGAGATTAAAGATCACATGATGGCTGATGGTCTTGAAGATGCTTACGACAACAAAGCGATGGGTTGTTTTGCACAAGCAACCGCGGATGATTATGGCATCACGCGTGAAGAAATGGATGAGTTTGCGCTTAGCTCTCTAAGTAAAGCAAATGAAGCGATTGAAAACGGCAGCTTCAACAACGAAGTAGTCCCTCATGTTTTAAAAACGCGTAAAGGCGACGTTGAAGTAGCCATTGACGAGCAACCAGGTAATGCGCGTCCTGATAAAATTCCAGGTCTTCGCCCTGCGTTCAAAAAAGACGGCACAATTACTGCGGCTAACTCTTCTTCAATCTCAGATGGTGCAGCAGCATTGATTCTGATGAGCGAATCAGAAGCGAAGAAGCAAGGTTTAACACCGCTTTGTAAAGTGGTTGCTCACGCGACACACTCGCAAGCGCCAGCAGAATTTACGGTTGCGCCAGTTGGTGCAATGAACACGCTACTTGAAAAAGCGGGCTGGGACAAAGCTGACGTAGATTTATGGGAAATCAACGAAGCATTTGCCATGGTGACTATGCTAGCAATCAAAGAGCTAGGTCTTGAGCAAAGCAAAGTTAACGTTAATGGTGGTGCATGTGCCCTTGGTCACCCAATCGGTGCAAGTGGTGCGCGTATCCTAGTTACTCTAATTCATGCCCTACGTAATCGCGGCCTTTCAAAAGGTGTTGCATCACTGTGTATCGGTGGTGGTGAAGCGGTTGCACTGGCTGTCGAAGTTTAATCACACCAAGTTGTAGGCACCGTATAAATAATATAACAGCGGTGCCTTTTTTCTATTTACCAGGGGAGGAGTGCAAATGCACCAAGTACCTTTATACATCAACGGCGAGTTCACTCAATCATCATCAGAGCAATGGATTGATGTTGTTAATCCAGCAAACCAAGAAGTACTTGCAAAAGTACCTTGTGCGACAGAGCAAGAAGTAAAAGCAGCGATTGATTCTGCACAAGAAGCATTTAAAACTTGGCGCAACGTGCCAGTACCAGAGCGTGCTCGTATTATGATGAAATACGCTGCACTTTTAAAAGAGCACCAAGAAGAAATCGCGACCATTATTTGTCATGAATTAGGTAAGACGTTCGAAGACGCAAAAGGCGATGTATGGCGTGGTATTGAAGTGGTCGAGCAAGCTGCAAATGCCCCTGCAATGATGATGGGCGAAACTGTTGAAAACGTTGCCCGAAACATTGATACGTATTCTTACACACAGCCTCTAGGTGTGTGTGCAGGTATTACCCCATTTAACTTCCCTGCTATGATCCCACTTTGGATGTTCCCAATGGCGATTGTATGCGGTAACACTTTTGTTCTTAAGCCTTCAGAGCAAGATCCGCTAACACCAATGCGTTTAGTTGAGCTATTCGAAGAAGCGGGTGCACCAAAAGGCGTACTACAAGTTGTACACGGTACAAAAGACCAAGTTGACCAAATTCTAGAAGCACCAGAAATCAAAGCGGTTTCTTTTGTTGGTTCTTGTAATGTTGGCCATTACATTTACAGCAAAGGCACACAGCACAAAAAACGTGTTCAAGCGTGCGTTGGCGCTAAAAACCACATGGTGATCATGCCAGATGCGTCAAAAGCGCAAACAGTGAATAACCTAGTTGGTGCATCAGTAGGTGCTGGTGGCCAGCGTTGTATGGGTATTTCAGTGGCTGTTTTTGTTGGCTCATCAAAAGAGTGGGTAGAAGACATCAAAAAAGGTTTTGAAGGCGTACGTCCAGGTCTTTGGAACGACCCTGAAGCGGCTTATGGCCCGCAAACAACACCACAAGCTAAGCAACGTATTCTTTCACTTATTCAAAGCGGTAAAGATCAAGGTGCAACCTGTTTAGTTGATGGTTCAGACTATACTGTTGAAGGCTATGAAGCTGGTAACTGGGTTGGCCCGACGCTATTTACAGATGTGACTGAAGAGATGGAAATTTACAAAGAAGAAATCTTTGGCCCAGTTTTAAGCTGTGTATTCGTTGACACGCTAGACGAAGCAATCGCACTAATTAACCGTAACCCATATGGTAACGGTACATCTTTATTTACAGCAAGTGGTGCAGCCGCGCGTAAATTCCAACAGCAAATCGAAGTAGGTCAAGTAGGTATTAATATTCCAATTCCTGTGCCACTGCCTTTCTTCTCATTCACAGGTTGGAAAAACTCTTTCTACGGTGACCAGCATACCTACGGTAAGCAAGGTGTGCGTTTCTACACAGAAACGAAAACGGTGACTTCACGTTGGTTTGATGATGAGGTCGTGACTGGCCCGAATATGAGCATCAACCTACGTTAATCCTTTCTATTCAATTTTTATAATAACAATGTGAGCCGACATGATCGGCTCACCTTTGACAACAAGAGGTCTTTTATGGACTTTAATCTAAATGAAGATCAACAGGCATTTGCCGAAACAGCATATCAATTCGCAATGAGTGAACTAGCGCCAAACGCTGCGCTGTGGGACCGCGAACATATTTTCCCTAAAGACGTGATTAAAAAAGCCGGTGAACTAGGCTTTTGTGGTTTATACACGCCAGAAGAGGCAGGTGGCCTTGGTTTATCACGTTTAGATTCAAGCATTATTTTTGAACAGCTTGCTATGGGCTGTACAGCAACAACCGCCATGCTAACAATCCACAACATGGCAACTTGGATGATCGCAAGCTTTGGTACAGATGCAGTTAAAGAACAATATATCGACCAACTAGTGATGGGTGAATTGTTAGCATCATACTGTTTAACTGAGCCAGGTTCAGGCTCTGATGCCGCATCGCTTAAAACCAAAGCTGATAAAGATGGCGACAGCTATGTACTGAACGGCTCGAAAATGTTTATCTCAGGTGCCGGTGAAACTGACGTACTTGTGGTAATGGCGCGTACTGGCGAAGCGGGGCCGAAAGGCATTTCTGCGTTTGTTGTACCAGCTGATGCTGAAGGTGTTTCGTACGGTAAAGCCGAAGAAAAAATGGGTTGGAATGCACAACCTACACGTCTTGTAACCCTTGAAAACGTGCGTATTCCTGCTGCAAACCTAATGGGTGCAGAGGGCGAAGGCTTTAAGTTTGCGATGCAAGGTCTGGACGGTGGTCGTATTAACATCGCAACATGTTCAATCGGTACTGCGCAGCAAGCGCTTAACACAGCTAAGCAATATATGACTGAGCGTGAACAGTTCGGTAAACCCCTTGCGGCATTCCAAGCACTACAGTTCAAGATTGCTGACATGAATACTGAACTTGTTGCTGCGCGTCAAATGGTACGCCTTGCGGCATTTAAACTAGATACCAACGACAGCGAAAAAACCACTTACTGTGCAATGGCAAAACGATTTGCTACTGATGTTGGTTTTAAAGTATGTGACGACGCATTACAAATTCATGGTGGTTACGGTTACATCAAAGAATATCCATTAGAGCGTCATGTTCGTGATGTACGAGTTCACCAAATTCTTGAAGGCACCAATGAGATCATGCGCGTGATCATCGGCCGTCGTATTTTAGCTGAAGGCGCGCCAAGCGTATTGTAATAAGGAAACCAAAATGACTGCACAACTTAAATTAGAAAAGCAGGGTAACATCGCGGTAGTAACAATGAGCAACCCGCCTGCGAATACATGGACACGCGATACCTTGGTCGGTTTAAAGAATCTTGTAATCGAGTTAAATCAAGATAAAGAAATTTACGCTTTAGTGATCACAGGTGAGGGTGAGAAATTCTTCTCAGCTGGTGCCGACTTAAACGTTTTTGCAGACGGCGACAAAGGAGTGGCTGCTGACATGTCTCGTGTATTCGGTGAAGCGTTCGAAACCTTGAGCGATTTTAGAGGTGTTTCGATTGCGGCTATCAATGGCTTTGCAATGGGCGGCGGCCTTGAAGTGGCATTGGCTTGTGATATTCGTATTGCTGAAAACCAAGCGCAAATGGCGTTACCAGAAGCTAAAGTTGGTTTATTACCTTGTGCTGGTGGTACGCAAAACCTATCGTGGCTTGTTGGTGAAGGTTGGGCTAAGCGTATGATCTTATGTGGTGAACGTCTAAAAGCTGACAAAGCACAACAAATTGGCTTAGTTGAAGAAGTAGTTGAAACTGGTGAAGCATTGAATGCGGCACTTGCTCTAGCAGAGAAAGTAGCAGACCAAAGTCCAGTAGCAGTGACGGCATGTAAAGCGCTTATCCAAAAAGGTCGTACAGGCACAATCAACAGTGCACTTCCGCTAGAGCGTGAACTATTTGTTACCTTGTTTGATACGCAAGACCAAAAAGAAGGCGTTAATGCGTTCTTAGAAAAACGTAAACCAAACTGGGTGAACGGCTAATGGCAAAATTACAGTTATTAAACCAAGCAGATGCGCCAGTCGTATTTGAGTTGGCTGACTGTGATAATGGCAAAAAGGTGGCGTTTGCCACCTTAAACGTGCCAAAAGCACTGAATGCACTCAACTTGGATATGATCCGTTTGTTAGTGCCTCAGCTAACCGAATGGGCAAATGACGATGCCATCGCCTTGGTGGTTTTAAAGGGGCATGGTGAAAAAGCGTTTTGCGCCGGTGGCGATGTAGTCAGCTTATACAAAGCAATGGCTGCAAATGATGGCAATAACCACATCGAAACCTTCTTCAGCGAAGAATATACACTTGATTACCAAATCCACACTTATGAAAAGCCAATCTTACTTTGGGGTAACGGTATCATCATGGGGGGCGGCTTAGGTCTAATGGCAGGCGCAAGTCACCGAGTTGTGACAGAAACAGCCCGTATTGCCATGCCTGAGATAACAATTGGTTTATACCCAGATGTCGGTGGTAGCTATTTCTTGAATAAGATGCCAGCGGGTGTGGGTTTATTCTTAGGCCTGACAGGCGCGTCAATCAATGCCAAAGACGCTCAATTTGTTGGTCTGGCAGATCATTTTGTGAATGCCGAGCTCTACGGTGAAGTGTTAGCAAGCTTACTAGGTACAGATTGGAAAAACAGCGCTGAACATAATCATGGCTTACTTTCTGATGTGTTGCATTCACTACAAAACCTATCGATTAACGAGCCTGCAAGTGAAATTGAACCACTACAATCTGTGATAGCAGAGCTTGAGAATAAAGATACCTTAGAGTCGCAAATTGATGTCATCTTGTCTCTTGATGCGACGGATAACAAATGGCTATCTCGCGCACAAAAATCGCTTCAGCATGGTTCACCTTTAAGTGCAAAACTCGTCAGCGAACAGTTGAAGCGCGCAAAAGATTTGAGTTTAGCAGATTGCTTTAGACTAGAGCTTGGTATGTCAGTGGCTTCGGGTGAATTCGGTGAATTTAAAGAAGGTGTTCGTGCATTATTAATCGATAAAGATGGCGCACCTAACTGGCAGTTTGAAAATACCCAGAGTGTAACAGATGACGCGATTAACGTTTTCTTCGAAGCGCGTTGGTCAGAACACCCTCTTCAAGGTTTGTAAGGAATGTAACAATGGCAAAAATTGGATTTATTGGTTTAGGAAATATGGGTGGCCCAATGGCCATAAACTTAGTTAAAGCTGGTCACGAAGTACGCGTTTTTGATTTAAGCCCAGACGCAATCGCAACCCTTGTAGAAGCCGGTGCAACAGCTGTAAACGCGGTAGAAGAAGTCTGTGAGAATGCTGATTTTGTTGTCAGTATGTTACCTGCAGGCAAGCATGTAAAAGCGATTTACACTGGCGAAAATGGCCTAGTTAACCATTTGAACAAAAACACCTTAGTCATTGATTGTTCAACAATTGATGCCGAATCAGCACAATTCGTTGGTAAAGCACTAGGCGAAGCAGGTATTAAATTTGTAGATGCGCCGGTCTCTGGTGGTGTTGCTGGTGCAGCTGCTGGTACGCTAACCTTCATTGTGGGTGGTTCAACGGCTTGTTTTGAATTGGCAAATACGATACTTCCTACCATGGGTAAAAATATTTATCATGCAGGTGACATTGGTGCAGGGCAAGTTGCGAAGATCTGTAACAATATGCTGTTAAGTATACTCATGGCAGGGACCAGTGAAGCGCTACAGATGGGTATAGACCATGGTCTAGATCCAAAAGTACTGAGTGAGATTATGCTTAACAGCTCAGGTCGTAACTGGACGTTAGAGCTTTATAATCCTTGTCCAGATGTACTTGAGAATGTTCCGAGTTCAAATGGCTACAAGCCGGGCTTTATGGTGGACTTAATGGCCAAAGATTTAGGTTTAGCTCAGCAAGCTGCGCAACAAACTAACTCGGCAACACCTATGGGCGCATTGGCGAAAAACCTTTACAACTTGATGCAAAATCAAGGCAAAGGTGCCGAAGACTTTAGCGCAATCTTCAAACTTTATAGTGAAAAATAGACTGCATTATGGACATTAAGAATAAAACAGTTGTCATTACTGGTGGCGCGCAAGGCTTAGGTTTTGCGATGGCGACGCAAATGGCTGAATTAGGCGCTAACCTAGCTTTAATCGATATGCAAGACGAAGTATTGGCAGAAGCAAAAGCTGAATTGGTTAAGCTCGATGTTAAAGTTGAAACGTATGTGGCTAACGTGAGTGTCGAGGCTGACGTTGAAACGGTTTTCAACAACATCGTCGGTGATTTCGGTGCCGTACACGTACTCATTAATAACGCTGGCATACTCCGCGATGGTCTGCTGTTAAAAGCAAAAGATGGCGTAGTGACTGCGAAAATGGAATTATCACAATTCCAATCTGTTATTGATGTTAATCTCACTGGTGTTTTCCTGTGCGGCCGAGAAGCAGCTGCAAAAATGGTTGAAAGCGGTGAAGGTGGTGTCATTGTTAATATGTCGAGCGTTGCACGTGCGGGTAATATGGGTCAAACCAACTACGCAGCTGCTAAAGCAGGTGTAGTTGCCATGACAACAACATGGGCAAAAGAACTGGGTCGTTTTGGTATCCGTGTTGGTGCAATTGCACCGGGTGTTATTAGTACTAAAATGACTGATGCGATGAAACCTGAAGCGAAAGAGCGTTTGGTTAAGATGAAACCAGTCGGTCGCTTGGGCGAAGCAGAAGAAATTGCCCATACAGCAAAATACATCATTGAAAATGACTTTTTCACAGGTCGTGTCGTTGAAGTTGATGGCGGTATTCGACTTTAAAGATTGACTTTATCAAGGCTTTGCACCATGCAAAGTCTTTTTTTTTACTCAAATTTTTTCCAATTTTCTCAGCTGTTTACTATCTTTTAAGTACATACTTCCGCTCCATGGACTGATAGTCATGTTTGATGACTTAATTAATAACTTAAAAATTAAAACCAAAATCACACTCCTCAGTGTTATCCCAACTTTTTTTGTTTTAATTAGCTTTATTTATTTGGTTTTTTCTCAATTTATAAATTATAAAGAAGCATCTCGATTAGAATCTTATGTTAATGCAGTTCGCGTATTAGATAATACTGCACATAATTTTGCCGTAGAGCGCGGTCTAACAGCTGGTTTTCTTGCCTCGGGCGGTAACGGAAAAGAAAAGGTCCTTGCACAGAGAAAAAAAGCGGATATTGCTAAAAACCAACTTTTCAAACTTGCAGAAGCTCAGCTTGATGACTTCCCTAAATCTACTCAACTTATTATTAACGATTTACTCAAGCAGTTTGAAGCATTAGATATAGTTCGAACTAAGGTCGACCAACTAGATAAACAGTCAGGTGCTTTTGGATTTTATTCTAAAGCTAATAAGTTTGCGCTTGATGCAGCAAGTACTTTTGCAAATTATACAGACGACGCACATGCGACCAAAAGTATGAAGAGCTTAATAGCCATTCTTTGGATGAAAGAGCGCGCAGGTCAAGAGCGTGGACTTTTAAATGGCGTTTTTAATCGCGGTAAGATTTTGTTACCTCAACTTGCTAGTTTATCTTTATTTCAAGGTGACCAACTTCAACAAGTAGATTTTATTAAGCAATTACTTGATCCTAAATTATTTCAGTCAGAATTTTCAGAGCTAAACAACCTTGATGAACAAATACTGCCATACCGTACATTTATCTCAGAACAACTCAGTAGCGGTAATTTAGTTTTTTCAGGGCGCGATAATTCAAACTGGTTTGCTGATGCAACAAGCAGAATAAAGTCGATTAAAGGCATTGCGGATAAAAAATCGCATTTAATCAGTCAATATGCGCAATCTACCAAAACAAAAGCCATGTCATTTCTAATTATTTCTTTAGTTAGCTGTTTGATTATTATTTATTTAATTGTCAGTTTTGCATCGAGAGTCGCGAAAAGTTTAAATGATGGCTTGCAAAACCTCAGTGGGTTTATTAATCGAGTAAACCAAGATTTTGATTTTTCCAAATCTATTTGTTCTGACCTTAACGATGAGGTTGGTCAAGCGACACGGTCATTTAATAGTTTTTTACAAGAGTTAAATGCGGTAAATAGCGAAATTCAGTCTGTAATGAGCCGAGTTTCAAATGGTGATTTTAGTCATAGAGTAACTTACCCGTGTAAAGGCGACATGTCTGTTCTAAAAGAAGGCGTTAATAACAGTAGTAATACGCTTGATTTTACCATGAATGCGCTAGATGCAGTTATGAATGGGCTTGCTGAAGGAGATTTTACAGTTCGAATGTCACCAAGTGTAAAAGGGCCACTAAGGGCTAAAGTCGATAGTTCAATTGAAACGATAGATAGTGCCATTAAAGAAATCGGCAAAAGTATGGAACAACTGCAAAACGGTAATTTTTCGGGTCGTATTTTATCTGAACAACAGGGCGCTTTGAATGATTTAAAAGAGTCATTTAATGTAAGCATGTCATCGCTTGAAAGTGCAATGAATGAAATTTCAGACTCGTTAGTGTCTCAAAAAAATGGTGAATTTAATAAGAGACTTGAAGGTAATTACAGTGGTCGCTTGTTACAACTTAAAAATACATTTAACGAATCATCAGAGAACTTACAACTATTTGTTTCCGATATTGAAGGCCTATTTGGTCACTTACAAGTGGGAGAATATTCATCTCGAATAACAAATGAGTATTCAGGCCGATTGGCTTCACTTCAGAAAAATGTAAATTCATCATTAGAAAATTTAGAAAATGCCATTCTAAACATCGTTCAAGTTTCAGTACATCAAAGTGAAGGGGTTTTAAGCTCCCGTGTTGTTGGAGAGTACTCAGGACATTTAGAAAAATTACAACGCGCGATGAACCTTTCAAGTGAAAGGGTTGAGGAGGTATTAAATGAGTTATCAGGGGTTGTCGAAAGTATAAAATCTGGGAATTTTGATAAACAAATTCGAGGTGACATGCATGGACAATACGCCACTTTAAAAGCTGATATGAATGAAATGCTCCAATTATTAAATAGTGCGATGGAAGAAATTCAAACATCATCAGAGTTACAACAAAAAGGTGCCTTATATCACCAAATAGATAAATCCTTTCCTGGAGACTTAAACAAAATTTGTACTGCAATTAATGCATCATCAAGTGAGCTTAAAAGTGTTTTCACTGATGTGATTAAATCAGCAAATCATACCCTTGCATTATGTACCGACCAAAAACAATTTGCAGTGGATATTTCGAAAAGAAGCACTGAACAAGCAGTCGCCCTTGAGCAAATTGCCGCTTCTATGGAACAAATGGCGTCAAGCGTAAATGAAACAGCAGATCAAAGCCTGGTTGTTACAAAACGAATGCAAGACTCGAAGCAAATTGCTGAAGATGCCATGGAGGTGATGAAAGGATCTTTGGATGTAACACAAAGTATGCGAGATTCTAGCCGAGAGATTGCTTAAATTACGGTTATGATTGATGAGATTGCATTTCAAACAAATCTGCTTGCCCTGAATGCTTCCGTTGAGGCTGCAAGAGCTGGCGAGCAGGGGAAAGGTTTTTCTGTGGTGGCAAGCGAAGTGCGAGAACTTGCTCAGCGCTCTGCTGACGCAGCAAAAAAAATCAAAGAGTTAGTCTCTGAGAATATTGATAAAGTTGAAATTAGTTTTAATAGCTCACAAGACTCACATCAGCGTCTAGAAAATATTCAATATAATATTTCTGAAGTAAATAGCATGATGCATAATTTAAATGACGCCACTAGACAGCAAAGCACCAGTATTAGTGAGGTTAATTCGGCGGTTAGTAACCTTGATAGGTCTACGCAACAAAATACCTCTATGCTTGAACAAATGTCTCAAGATATGTCGAAGCTTGAAGGGTCAACAAAAGAAGTCAGCAACCGATTAAGTTTTTTCAAATTAAAACAAGAGCAATAAGAAGGTGATTGCTTGAGAGTTGCATTATTACCCAATGTATTATTCATATACTTGCTGAGTTCTGTTCAGGCTTATGCAAAAGAGTCATTAAGATATAACCTAGCAGCTTCTGAGTCTTGGTATCCATACTACATACCAGATAAAGACAAACCCGGTATTTTAGGTGAATTAATTCCACTTATTTTAGATAAAGCAAACATTCATGGTATTGAGTTACGGTTTCCGCCGAAGAGAACCATCTATGCAATGGATAATGGCCTACTTGATTTTGACGTTGTTTCACCTGTTTGGTTTCCAGGCGGTGATGCTGGTGAACAGTTTGTATTTTCACACAAGTTGTTTGGTATTGAAGAGTATTACGCGAGCCTAGATGGAACTCAACTTGGACCAATGGTTTATAAAGAAGAAGTTGGAACCATATTAGGATATTACTATTTCGATGATAATACTTTCACACGTATCGACTTCGCTTCAGAAAAAGAGCTTGTTCTAGCATTACATAAGAATAGGGTGGAACGTATTTTAATTGGTGATTTACCTGCGAAATACTGGGCAAACAAATTGAGTGTATCAATTCGCCTTGATCAGCTTCATACCAAAGGTGAGCTTAAAATCAGGTTGAACAAGTCAAAGATTCACTTATTGCCATTATTAAATAAAGCCATTTCAGAGCTTCAACAATCAGGGAAAATTAACAAAGTAGTAAGCAAATACACGGTCAGCCAAAAATAAAGGTGTTGTTTAGTTTAATTAAACAACACCTACACTAAACACAAGATTAAGCGTTATAGCTTATGTGTTGGAAAAAGCGCACATTGAGTGCTTGTCTTTGAGCCGACAATTCTAATGTCTGTGATAAACCTCTGATCATAGATTCGACATTATTCATAAACTTGCCATATCCGACATCTTTATTATCACTGGCTTTGGCAACCACAACAAAATGTAACGTATCTACCAACTGGTCTTTATCCCAATGGGCTTTGTATTGTGTTTCTTCAGAGCAAATATCAAAGCTTAACTTTTGCAGTTCACTATTTTGTGCAGACTTATCAATTTTACTATTTCTGACCAGTGGTAACCGACCATCTGCGATGAAAGCGGCCTGGCTGATCTGCTTATAGCCACATGCACTGAAAAACTTATCTTCAATAAATGAATAAAATTGAGTGTAATGTTCGTCTTCGAGCAAATGTTGAAATTGTGTTTTTAAAGCACGCGTCACTGGAATGTTAAAAGTGACATAGGTCATTTCAGTGTGTTCGGCTGGAATTTCACATTTTCTAGCTTCATAACGTGGATATAAACTTCTTAATTTATAACCATATGTTTCTTTATGCCCTTTAATGCGAGCAAATAAATCGTAAGTTAAATGCTGGTGGTCTCTTATCTTAAAAGCATCTTCGACGCCCAAGTTTACTTTTAAATCATGTAGTGTCTTTTGAACTTTATTATGAAAATTTGCAGCATTTGCTCTAAGCTCGTCACCTGTTGCTAAAAACAGAAGGCGTACTTTTTTTGCTCTAACACCTTGTTGCCAATAAGACTTATGTGCTTCATGGTATTTGGGGTTGTAGAAAAACAACATTTGCTTCTCTGTTTGTAGGCAATATGACTCTTCATGAAAACGTGTAATAGGCAACTTATCGTTGGCAATCATATGAACGTTGTACAAGCCATTTTCTTCACAGGCTAAAAATAACTTTCGCGCAATGCGCTCATAACAACTATCAATGTTGTCAAAGCTTGATACAAACTCATCGCTTGGTTTGAACTCAGCTAAAATGTACTGGTTATTTCTTGCGTTTGTTGGAATATAAACTCGGTTAGAACTGCTAGATGCCATTATCTTAAATCCTTGGTAATCAATCTGTGGCGAACATTAACGAGTTTTCATGAAAGATTTATTGCGTTAGGACAATATTTGCGACAATTGTCACAATTTTGAACGGAAAGATAAATCTAGCCGAGTTTATACAAATAATAAGCTCTAGCATCTGTTAGTTCTTAATTGTTTTTGTAATAATGCGGCATGTATAAGAATGCTTGATTCAGAGGAATGCATATCTATGGCGGAAACAGAAAATCGCCCAACTAACTTTATTCGAAATATCATTGATGCTGATTTAGCAAGTGGCAAGCATCAATCTACGCATACACGTTTTCCACCTGAGCCAAATGGTTTTCTACACATTGGCCATGCGAAATCTATTTGTTTAAACTTCGGCATTGCTCAAGATTACCAAGGTTTATGTAACTTACGTTTTGATGACACAAACCCAGAAAAAGAAGATATCAACTACGTTAAGTCGATTCAAGAAGACGTATCTTGGTTAGGTTTTAACTGGGATGGTGAAATTTGCTATTCATCTAATTACTTCGATAAGCTTCATGGCTATGCAGTGGAACTTATTGAAAAAGGTTTGGCGTATGTATGTTTCTTATCGCCTGATGAAGCACGTGAATATCGCGGCACATTAACTGAGCCAGGTAAAAATAGTCCGTACAGAGACACATCAGTTGAAGAAAACTTAGCTTTATTCGAAAAAATGCGTAAAGGTGAGTTCAAAGAGGGCGAATGTGTTCTTAGAGCTAAGATTGATATGGCTAGCTCATTCATGGTGCTACGTGACCCTATCATCTACCGAATCCGCTTTGCACATCACCATCAAACAGGTGATAAGTGGTGCATTTACCCTATGTATGACTTCACTCATTGTATTTCTGATGCGTTAGAAGGCATTACACATTCACTATGTACGCTTGAGTTCCAAGATAATCGCCGTCTTTATGACTGGGTTTTAGATAACATCTCTCTAGAGTGTCATCCACAACAGATCGAATTTTCTCGCTTAAACCTTGAATACACGGTTATGTCAAAGCGTAAGCTAAATGATTTAGTTGTTGAGAATCATGTTGATGGTTGGGACGACCCACGCATGCCTACTATTGCAGGTCTTCGTCGTCGGGGTTACACACCTGCTTCTATTCGTGAGTTCTGTAAGCGTATCGGTATCACTAAGCAAGATAACATGGTTGAAATGGGCATGTTAGAAGCCTGTATTCGTGATGACCTAAACAATAACGCACCACGTGCGATGGCAGTTATCGACCCTGTACGTATTGTGATAGAAAATTTCGAAGAAGGTAAAGTTGAGCAGTTAGTTGCACCAAACCATCCTTCAGAAGAATCTATGGGCACCCGTGAATTACCATTTACTAAAGAGTTATTCATTGAGCGTGAAGACTTCCGCATTGAAGCGAATAAGAAGTTCAAGCGTCTAGTACTTGGCAAGGAAGTACGCTTACGCAATGCTTATGTTATTAAAGCTGAACGTATTGAAGAAGATGCTGAGGGTAATATCACAACTATTTTCTGTAGTTATGATCCAGATACACTGGGCAAAAACCCAGCTGATGGCCGTAAAGTAAAAGGTGTTATTCACTGGGTATCAGCAACTCATTGTGTTGAAGCTGAAGTACGTCAGTATGACAGATTGTTCAATGTACCAAACCCAGCTGCAGCTGAGTCGTTTGTTGAAACCCTTAACCCTGACTCACTCACTGTGATTAAGTCAGCTAAACTTGAGCCGTCTTTAGCTCAAGCAGCCGTTGAGCAAGGCTTCCAATTTGAGCGTTTAGGGTATTATTGCCGCGACAATAAAGAAGAGGGTCTTGTATTCAACCAAACGGTTGGTTTAAGAGATTCTTGGGCTAAAATAGAACAAGCTTAATCTTCAATTTAAAAGGCCGATTTATCGGCCTTTTTTGATCAAAATAACAATATTTATGACTGCCAAATCAATCAATAATTTCTATATAAACGAGCAGCAATCTATTTATCTGCTCTCTCACCACGACGCAAAAAAGCATAGGCAGTGGCTAAATATATGTAAGAAGCAATTGCAGTTACTGGGTTATAGCAATGTTGAAGAAATTGGCTCAGGTGCTTTTGGATTTGTTTTCGCAGGTATTGGTGAAGACGAGCAGGAATGGGTGTTTAAGTTTTCTCGAATTACCCTTGCTCAAAGTGTCAGAGATAGGCTTGAAGACGAAGCCTATATGCTATCGCAAATAAACAACCCCATGGTACCTAAATTTTTTGCTTTTGAACGGGTAAAAAAACAAGGTATTTTGATGATGGCTCGAGCAAAAGGAGAAGATTTAGAAAAAATCTCACTTAAACGAGGCCGTTTCTCAGTTCAAGACATCATGAGCTTAGCGTTAAAACTCAGAAATGTATTACTTGACTTGCGCAGACATAAAAATGGTTTAAGCCCTCAACCTATTGTCCACGGTGATATCAAACCCTCTAATATTGTTTGGGATGTTGATACTGATGAGTTCTCTCTAGTTGATTGGGGCAGCTCTGTCTATGCGCAGATTGACGAATACGGAGAAGTTGTTGCCAGCAACATCATGGACTTAATGTCAGCAGATTTATCGAGTACCAATGCCCGCATGGGCGATGTGTATTTTATTGGTGATGAACAAATGTCAGGTATGCAGTCATCGCCGCGATTCGATGAACAAGGTGTTGCATCAACACTCTATGCATTGGCCAGTGCACAATCTTGCCGTTTTGGCGTGGGTGTTATTCCAGCTGCAAGCCTAGGGTTACCTCAGGAGTTTGCGACAGTCATAGACAATATGCTGTCAAAGGACAAAAAGTTAAGAGATGCGGCAGGAGAATACTTTATCCGCAATATGCCAAGTATGGCCAAAGTTTACTTGCCTAAACTAGATAACAAAACAGTCAAAGCGAACATTCCATTTTGGGTTAATGAATTTGAATTTGAACCAGACACAGTTGTTTACAGTTCTCGCAAAGAGTTCTTACGAAGAGCAGACCATAATCAACAACTGCTTGATGTTAACGATGCGCAACTAGATAGATATTATAAAGAATTTTTGTTCGATACCGGAGATACTGAAAAAGCCTTTTTAGCGTCAATCAGTCGTCTTGCAAAATTCCCTGTTGTTGGTGGTTTAAGTTTTCATTGGCGAGAAGAAAATTTACATATCGAATCTAGTCTAATATTGCACGATGAATCTTTACATAAAGCATTTACTGATTCTATTAACTCAACCGTAATGTTAGCACAAGGCATTACCCAAAAAGGTTTGTTCAAATGTTGCTTATTCGATGCAAGGCAAACAATTCAGTTAGAAAGAGACAGCACGGGGGCGTTTATTTTCGAAGTATTACCTCAGTTACATTACTCGGTTGTTGATACCAGTAGCCAAGAAATTACCCGTCCTCATAGTTACTTCGAAGATGGTAAAGATCCAGATGAACAACTTCAACTCCCGAAAAGCATTATTCAATGTGTTTTCGAACTTAATAAAATTCACCATACAGGGTGTATCATTTTCGAGTCTTTAGAAAATCGCCTTAAAATTCACCATTACTATAGACTTTTAGACGCATCAAAAGAAATAAAATTTAAGGCACTTTTAGAAGAGATTATGCAGTACGCCTTATGTATAGACAACTTTGGTGTTGCAGGATTTATGAAGTTACCTTACAAGAATACCCGTGAATTTGATTTATGCCAGAGCCAGCCAACAAACTTCTATCCAAGAAACCCTAAAGCACTAAATAATTCACTATAAGATATTACGAAAGGCGTATTGAAGATTAAAGCATATTGATCAAAGCTAAAGACTTGTTGAGCTTTGTGTTAAATAAATAATATCTTTAAAAGGTATACAGGTCTTATTTCAATCCCAGAGGTGCGCTATGGAAAAGCAACAACGACAAGATATTTTAACCTTAAGCTGGTCGATTCATGACCAAGTTGAAGAAGCTATCAGGATACACCCTGCAAGTCGTGCAGATGATAATTGGCAAGAAAAGCAACGTTTGCTTATGGCTGATATGGCATTACATTTATTGCAAACTGCATTAAAGCCGGGTGAGTTGCAAAAAGAAAAGTTAGTAAATAATTTAAATGCAATTCTGACGTTGAGCGATGACTATATAGAAAATGTGGATTTAAGAAAGGTGTCGGACTCTTTATATGAAACACATAAATAAACCTGTCTTCAGTAAGATAAATATCCGGCCTGATATCGCCGGATATTTATTGAGTTTATTCTTTATAGCTCTTCTGGGCGGTATGTTTTCATCATGATGTAAACATAAGCATTAATAAATGCAGTTTCTTGATATTTCTTAAGCCCAGTTTCTTCAAAGTCGATTGGTAAAGGGTTACGCTTCAATTGTTCTTTGATTTCAGTTGCAGATAAAATTTTAACATCCACATCTTTTATTAATTGAATGGCAGCTTCGATTTTAAAACCTGTCGCACTACCTGCAAACTTACCTTTTGGTGCACGTTGCTTTATTGCAACAGAGTCAATTTGGTAATCTTCTAATAATTTTGCAAAATCAAATTGGAATTTGCGCATATCTTCAGTGTCTTGGCCAACTTGACCAAGGGTAAAGCGTGTTTGTCGTACATCACGAATATCAAAAACGTCTTCTTCTTTTGTCAGCAAGCATAAAAGTACTTCACTGCCTGTGATTTCAACACCACATGTTCTCATAATCTTTCCAATATATTGAAACTAGTTAGTAATTATAACGGTGAGACGAATAAACCTAAAGCTTAAACTGATAAATCAATCATGATGGCCGCATGATCTGAATAACGAATATCTTCTCCGTCTCTTTGTGTAGTTAAGTGTCCATCAAAAGTAGCATAGTTTAATTTTTTAATTACACAGTTATCATGAACAGGATCGAAGTGTTGAGACAGTAAAATATAATCTAATACATTACCTTTACCACGATAAAAGTGTGTTGCTGGTTTCTGTTTTCCTTCCATTGCTTGTTGTGAAAGAGTGTAACTATCAATTAAGCCACTTTCTGACGGAACGTCTTTGAACGAATGATCATTAGCAATATTAAAAGGTAACAAGCTGGCATGTTCAAGGTTATGATTAAAGTCACCCAAAACAACAACAGGCATATTTTGATTATTGGTCATCACATCATGCATGATTATTGAGGCCTCTAAAGAGCGATCTTGACTGTTTCTAAGTAATGCAAAAGATTGTTCGTAGTAGTGACGAAGGTTTGGCTCTGCATTGATTTGCTCGAATAGGCTGCCATCAGTGATAAGACGCTGTGATTTTAAATGGACCACATAAAAACTGACAAAGCCTACATCTGGCAGGTTTATATTGCACTTGATTGGTGTCCGATTAAAACCAAAAGGTGTTTGATGACCAAAGTAATCCAGTAAGTCCTTATTTGGCAGCAGACAATTTAAAGATTCAATTGGATATTTAGAAGCGATTGCAACAACCGGTGAATACAGTACATCGGGTTTTAACGCTTCATGTTTTACAGCCGAAACGGCAGAGAAATAGGGAAGGCCTTGCTCTTTGCAAATCTCTTCTAGATCTTTAACTGAAAATACTTCTTGAAAGGCAATTACTGTTGGTGACATATGAGCCAACAATTCAGAAATAAATAAAGTTTTAGATTGCCACTGGCTGTGTGTGTAGCCTTCGAATTCGGAATAAAAACGATAAGGCGGCGCTGCAAAATTAAGCAAGTTTAACGTAGCAATTTTTATAGATTTTTGTTCTGACATTTAAAATTTCATTTATTCATCAATTTGCAGGTTTAATTTTAGTCTTTCCCTTGAATTTAGTCACTGTGGAGGCCAAAATAAGCATTCGCTTAAAATCCTTAGTTAACTTAGTCAATAAGTTCATCAATGCTTATTCGTAAAAGCGTTGTAAAAGGTACTCACTTTTTAAATTTTAATACACGTGATACTTGGTAGGTGTCACCACTGTAAATAGGAATTATCATGCCTGTAATTACGCTTCCTGACGGCAGTCAGCGTGCTTTCGAAAATCCAGTAACAACATTAGAAGTAGCTCAAGATATCGGTCCTGGTCTTGCAAAGGCAACCATCGCTGGCCGAGTGAATGGTGAAAGAGTTGATGCATGTGATTTAATCACTGAAGATTCAAACTTACAAATCATCACAGCAAAAGATGAAGACGGCTTAGAAATTATCCGTCACTCATGCGCGCACTTAATTGGTCATGCAATTAAACAGCTTTTCCCCGATGTAAAAATGGCGATTGGTCCAACTATCGACAATGGCTTTTACTACGACATCGATTTAGATCGTTCATTAACACAAGAAGATCTAGATGCAATTGAAAAACGCATGCTTGAGCTTGCTAAAACTAATTATGACGTTGTCAAGAAAACAGTCACTTGGCAAGAAGCAAGAGACACCTTTGAAGCACGCGGTGAAACTTACAAAATTGAAATCCTAGACGAAAATATTTCGAAGGATGACAAACCAGGTCTATATCATCACGAAGAATACGTAGACATGTGTCGTGGTCCTCACGTGCCAAATATGAAGTTCTGCCAACACTTCAAGATCATGAAAGTAGCTGGCGCGTATTGGCGTGGTAACTCTGATAACAAGATGCTACAGCGTATTTACGGCACAGCTTGGGCTGATAAGAAACAACTTAAAGCTTATTTGAAGCGTCTTGAAGAAGCTGAAAAACGTGATCACCGTAAAATTGGTAAAGCGTTAGACTTATGGCACTGGCAAGAAGAAGCGCCGGGCATGGTATTCTGGCACAATGATGGTTGGACAGTTTATAAGACTGTAGAAGACTATATGCGTGATCAATTGGTTAAGTTTGGTTACGAAGAAGTGCGAGCACCTTTAATTCTTGACGTAAGTATGTGGGAAAAATCTGGTCACTGGGACAAATACGGAGATATGATTTTCTCAACTGAATCAGAAAAACGTACTTACGCAGTAAAACCAATGAACTGTCCAGGTCACTTACAAATCTTTAATCAAGGTCTTAAATCTTATCGTGATCTTCCATATAGAATGGCTGAGTTTGGTTTAGTTCACCGAAATGAGCCATCAGGTTCATTGCATGGTTTGATGCGTGTTCGTTCGTTTACACAGGATGATGCACACGTATTCTGTACTGAAGAACAAATTCTGCAAGAAGTGTCAGCATGTATCGAAATGGTATTTGACACATACAAGACATTTGGTTTCGACGAGATTGATATCAAACTTTCAACAAGACCTGAACAACGTGTAGGTTCTGACGAAATTTGGGATAAAGCTGAAAAAGCACTTGAAGAAGCACTTGAAGCTAATAATCTTAAATTCGAACTTCAACCTGGTGAAGGCGCATTCTATGGTCCAAAGATTGAGTTTACTCTTCATGACTGCTTAGGTCGTGCGTGGCAATGTGGTACAATTCAGCTTGATTTCTCTATGCCGGGACGTCTTGGTGCAACCTATGTTGGCGAAGATGGCGAAAGAAAAACACCAGTCATGATCCACCGTGCAATTTTAGGTTCATTAGAACGCTTCATCGGCATCCTAACTGAAGAATATGCAGGTCTTTTCCCAACTTGGTTAGCACCAAAGCAAGTGGTGATTATGAATATCACCGATAAACAAGCTGATTATGTACAAGAAATTGTGCAAAAATTAAATAAACTTGGAATTAGAGCCTGTGCTGACTTGAGAAATGAGAAGATTGGCTTTAAAATTCGCGAGCATACTTTAAAACGTATCCCGTACTTACTTGTTGTTGGCGACAAAGAAGTTGAACAGCAAGAAGTTGCGGTTAGAACACGCAAAGGTGAAGATCTTGGCAAGTTCTCGGTTGATGACTTTATCGCAAAGGTAAGCGAAGAGATTAAAGACCGTAAATAAAATTATGGCGTGTGGCTAACAAAAATATATTAAGCTACACGCTTTATCTTTTGATTTTTTGGAGGATCGTACCATTAGAGGCGGCAAAAAAGGGCAACCAACAGCTCAAAAACAACATCGTATTAACGAAGAAATCACAGCGAGAGAAGTTCGCTTAACAGGCGTTGAAGGCCAGGAACCAAGCATTGTTTCGTTAAGAGAAGCTCAAGCTATTGCTGATGAACTAGGTGTAGATTTAGTAGAAATTAGTCCAAATGCTGAACCGCCTGTTTGTAAGGTGATGGATTACGGTAAGTTCCTTTTCGAAAAAGCAAAAGTACAAAAAGAACAAAAGAAAAAGCAGAAGCAGATCCAAATTAAAGAGATCAAGTTCCGTCCTGGTACTGATTCTGGTGACTACAACGTTAAACTACGCAACCTAAGAAAATTCTTAGAGGGTGGAGACAAAGCAAAAGTTACTATTCGCTTCCGCGGCCGTGAAATGGCTCACCAAGACATTGGTCTAGATTTATTAAATCGTGTTAAAGCTGATTTGGAAGACATCGCAACAGTAGAATCTTTCCCAAATCGTGTAGAAGGTCGTCAAATGATTATGATGTTGGCGCCTATTGCTAAAAAAGCATAAACACGGCATAATACGCTCCGATTTTGGACTAGGTCACAAATGCTTCGGCTACCTAGTTCAACTGGTCTGTAAAAAGTAGATTAATTTCTCGCCAGAACATAGGTTGTAATAAGGCTCTACAAGTGGTCTATCCCGCCTTGTTACATTGATTAGCGCAATACATTTGGAGTTATTGCAATGGCTTACAAGCTAAAAACACACAGAGGCGCAGCTAAGCGTTTCAAAAAGACTGCTTCAGGCGGTTACAAGCGTAAACAATCGCATCTTCGTCACATTCTGACTAAGAAATCTTCAAAGCGTAAACTACACCTTCGTGCTAAGTCTATGGTTCATAAGAATGACCTAGGCCTAATCGATCGTATGTTACCATTCGCTTAATAGAGGATATCAGAAATGGCAAGAGTTAAACGCGGTGTTATCGCACGTGCACGTCACAAAAAAGTATTAAAGCAAGCTAAAGGTTACTACGGAGCACGTTCACGTGTTTACCGCGTAGCGTTCCAAGCTGTAACTAAAGCAGGTCAATACGCTTACCGTGACCGTCGTGCTAAGAAACGTACTTTCCGTCAATTATGGATTGCACGTATCAACGCAGCTTCACGTCAGAATGGCCTTTCTTACAGCCGTTTCATCAATGGCCTTAAAAAGTCATCTGTTGAGATCGATCGTAAGATCCTAGCTGATATCGCAGTATACGACCAAGTAGCTTTCGCAGCATTAGTTGCTAAAGCAAAAGAAGGTCTAGCTGCTTAATAAGTCTTGAACTTATTTATTTAAAAGGAGCCAATGGCTCCTTTTTTAGTTTTAACGATTCTTTATTAAAATTTTATCAAGCAATCTAGTACTTAATATTCTTCTCATCACGCCCATGAAATAGGTTGGGAATGTCACGTAGTAGCGCGGCTTAGGTTTTTCTGCATTCATAGCATGTAAAAGTTTTTCAAGAACAGCTTCAGGGCCTAGGGTAAATTTTTGTGGTGCAGTTTGGCTTTCTAGACGGTTTAGCTGTGCGCGATAATTATCATTATGTGCACTTTCTTCAATACTGATATTTTTTATAAACGCTTGTTTTGCATTATCTCTAAATTTAGAAGCGATCGGTCCTGGTTCAATTAAGCTAATGTGAATATTTGTATCTGCTAATTCCATTCGTAATGTATCAGTCAACCCTTCTAACGCAAACTTACTAGCATTGTAAGCACCTCGATAAGGCAGAGCTACAAAACCTAACACGGATGAATTGTGAATAATTCGACCATGTCCTGTTGATCGCATATGTTTAATTGCCAAATTTGTGAGATGATGCCAAGAAAAAAAGTTGACTTCAAATTGTGCGCGTAATGTATCTGTTTGTAAATCTTCTACTGCGCCGGGTTGTCCATAAGCGCCATTGTTAAACAATACCTCTAAATGCCCATCACATATATCGAGTGCTGTTTTAAAGCCTTCCTCTATACTCTTCTGATCAGCTAGATCTAATTTAATACAGGTTAAACCTTCTTCTGATAGTCGGGCAACATCTTCATTTTTACGGCAACTGGCTATGACTTTAAAACCGGATTTATGTAGCTCTTTTGCGCAGTGATAACCGATGCCGGTAGAGCAGCCCGTGATCAAGATTGATTTCATTTTGTTATTTCGCTGTATTAAAGTAGATAAAAAATGCCAAATATGTCATTTGCTGCATTTTTTTGTTGAATCACCGCACATTCTAAATTGGTTTGTAAAAGATTGATATAATTCATCTAACTTATAAATTATTAATGAGTCTTTTACATGTTTGCAAACGTTATAATGTTATCCACTGTGTTGAGTATGAATGGTCATTTACCACCATTAATACCTTGGCAAGGGAAAAGTTTGCAGCTAATTCAAAGTTCTGGTCCTTTAACAACTGACTTTGAACTAAGTGGTGGTGAAGTATCGCCAACTTATGAAGAGACAATGAAATTCGTTGATAGATTGATTGCGGCAAACCAAACCCAGTTCAGCAGCATATCAATTGGTGAAAGTTTTGGTCAGCGTGAAATCAAAATGATTGTTGCTAGTGAAAATGGTCAATTTTCTTCAAACATGATCAAAAGCAATGGCAAGCCGACAATCTTAATTCAAGCTGGTATTCATTCTGGTGAAATTGATGGTAAAGATGCTGGCTTTATGTTGCTAAGAGATATCGCAACGGGCAAAAGAAGAGATCTGCTAACGAAAGTAAATATACTTTTTATACCAATCTTAAATGTTGATGGCCATGAGCGTCGAAGCGAGTTTAATCGAATTAACCAGCGTGGCCCAATTAAGATGGGTTTCAGAACGAATGGCAACAACTTAAATCTCAATCGTGATTACACTAAGTTAGATACACCAGAGGTTAAGGCTGTATTGAAGGTAATTAATGAATTTGAACCAGATTTGTATGTAGACGTTCATGTCACAGATGGTGCAGATTACCAATACGATGTTACTTATGGCTACACACCTGCATTCGCAAGTGAATCACCACAAATTGCAACTGTGTTAGCTGAAAAGTTTCAGCCTCATATTGATAAAACATTAGCAAAATACGACCATATTCCTGGTCCACTTGTATTTGTAATGGATAAAAGAGAATTTAAGAGTGGCTTAGCAGGTTGGATTGCGGGACCGCGTTTTTCAAATGGCTGGGGAGACCTTGCTAATGTGCCAACGATTTTAGTAGAAAATCACTCACTTAAACCCTATAAGCAACGTGTACTTGGTACCTATGTATTTTTAGATGGCGCAATAGATGCTTTGTCAATTCATTTTCAAGCTCTTGAAAGTGCAGTTAAAAAAGAGCAGGAAACGCCAGAACGTCTGGTGCTTAATAGAAAATATGCAACAGATCCTGACTTTATCAGCTTCAAAGGGATTAAATATAAGCGATTTAACAGTGCGCTTTCTGGGCAACAAGAGGTTAAGTATCTTGGAGAGCCAGAGCACTACGAGAAGCTACCAATCTATTGGAAAAAAGAGGTTGTTTCTGAAGTTGATGTTCCTGATGCATTTTATATACCTCAGTCATATAGCTTCATAGCAGATAAATTATCAATACACGGTATCAATGTTGAAACAGTCACTTCTTCTGATTTAATTTCTAACTTAAAACTTGCAACAGTAAATGAGTATTCTTTTGATAAAACACCTTTTGAGGGGCATTTTAGAGTGACAGCTCAGTTCGCTTATAGCGACATTGAACAAAAAAATTTAGAAGGGTGGTATAAAGTAACGACTCAACAAGCAAGGGGCAAGTTGGCAACTCATTTACTGCACCCTGAAGCCCCAGACTCTTTTTTCTCATGGGGAAGTTTTCATACAATATTCCAACGAACAGAATATGTTGAAAATTATGCATTAGTACCTTATGCCCGTTCAATGTTAAAAGATAACCCTAAACTTGCGCTAGAATTTGATAAGAAGTTAAGAGAAGACAAAAAGTTTGAATCAGATCATAAAGCACGTTTAAATTGGTTGTATTCAAAAACGCCATATTTTGATCAAGGCTACTTAAAATACCCAATTTTAATACAATATAAACCAGAGCAAAAAGAAGTAGAGAAGTAATCAGTGAAAGTCGTTACCAAGCCTGTCACTGCATTTATGCAAAATACGCGTTTCATTACTTGTGAAGAAACTGGCGATACAGCAATACTCGACCCCGGTGGAGATGCACATTTATTATTAGAGCACATAGCTAGTAATAATCTCACAGTTAAGTGTATTTTGTTAACTCATGGTCATCTAGATCATGTTGGTGCAAGTGTAGAAATAGCAAGCAAACTTGATATTCAAATTATTGGTCCAACCGAAGATGAACGTTTTTGGTTTGATGCTTTGCCGATGCAATCGCAAATGTTTGGATTTGACCCTCACGAAGTGTTTTACCCTGATCGTTGGTTAGAACATGGTGAAGTCTTTAATTTAGGAAATTTAAACTTTGAAGTCAGACATTGCCCAGGGCATACCCCTGGCCACATTGTTTTTTATGAGGCCAGTAAACAAGCTTTATTTGTAGGTGATGTTTTATTTAAAGGCTCAGTTGGCAGAACTGACTTTCCGAAAGGAAACAGTGAACAATTAAAAACGTCAATCAAAACACAGCTTTTTACTTTACCAGATGACGTTGAAGTTTTTTCTGGGCATGGACCAAATACTTCAATTGGTTATGAGAAGGCGCATAATCCTTTTATGAGTGGCCGATTCGGTTAAAACGAACTAAAATTTAATCTAATAAAGAGAATAGAATTCTCAAAATTTTAAGAGAACGTATTAAATATGTCTTTAAATCAAGTTGACAGACAAATATTGGCTTTAATCCAACAGGATGCAAGTTTATCAACAGCAGAGATTGCAGATAAAGTAGGTCTTTCACAATCACCATGTTGGCGCAGAATTGCAAAGCTAGAGCAAGATGGCTATATCAAAGGTAAAGTCGCATTGTTAGATGACAAAAAGCTGGGCTTCGATATGTTGGTTTACGCTAACGTTAGGTTGTCTAACCATGGGCGCAATAATCTTGCGGAGTTTGAAGAGCTAATTTTAAGCTATGACGAAGTGACAGAATGTTACACCATGGCCGGCACTATGGACTTCATGCTTAGAATCATTTCAAAAGGCATCGATGGCTACGAGCGATTTGTTCGTGATAATTTATTGAATTTGGAATATGTTCAAGAAGTACATTCAAATGTAACTATGACGTGTGTAAAGAGAACAACTGCTTTACCACTTTAAAACCTCTGTAACGTATTTCGACTATACTTATCTGATGTAGTCAGTTTGTTAAAAGCGCTGGATTTCGCTATAATCCAGCGCTTTTCTGTTCATAATTATTATAAATACACATCTAACACATCGAGGAAATGAATGTTTAATCTGATAGGCAAAGCACCAAGCTCTGCTAAAAACGATATCCTTTCCGGCTTAACCGTTGCATTAGCACTGGTACCTGAAGCTGTTGCATTCGCATTTGTTGCGCATGTTGATCCCTTAGTTGGCCTGTATGCGGCCTTTATCGTCGGCTTAATTACCTCTATTTTTGGTGGTCGTCCAGGCATGATCTCTGGTGCAACGGGTGCGTTAGCTGTTGTTATGGTGAGCTTGGTCATTGAGCACGGTGTCGAATACTTATTTGCTACTGTCTTATTAATGGGTGTGCTGCAAATATTGGCGGGCATATTTAAGCTCGGCAAATTTATTAGAATGGTTCCACACCCAGTGATGTTGGGTTTCGTAAATGGTTTGGCAATTGTTATCTTCTTAGCCCAATTAGGGCAGTTCAAAGTAATGGACGGCAATGGTCAACTTCAATGGATGCAAGGTTCAGAGCTATATGTGATGGGTGGTCTTGTTGCTTTAACGATGGCTATCATTCATTTCTTACCTAAACTTACAACAGCGATTCCTTCATCACTTGCGGCTATTTTGGTAGTGACAGGACTAGTTATTGGTTTAGAACTAGAATCTCGCACTGTACTTGATTACTTAAAAGACATGTCAGGTGATTTGAATGCAACAATTGCAGGCGGATTCCCTGAGTTCCATATCCCGGCTGTACCGTTTAATTTTGAAACTTTCAAAATTATCTTCCCTTATGCATTAGTGTTAGCTGCGATTGGTCTGATTGAATCGCTTCTAACTTTAACATTAATTGATGAAATCACTGAAACACGCGGTAACTCAAATAAAGAATGTATCGGCCAAGGTGCCGCAAACGTTACATGTGGTGTATTTGGTGCAATGGGTGGTTGTGCAATGATTGGTCAATCAATGATAAATATTAATTCTGGTGGGCGAAGCCGTTTATCAGGGATAACAGCGGCTATATTGTTACTTTGCTTTATTCTATTCGCTGCAAGCCTAATTGAAATGATCCCATTAGCTGCACTAGTCGGTGTGATGTTTATGGTTGTTTTAGGAACTTTTGAATGGTCTAGCTTTAGATTAATGAAAAGAATTCCAAAGACAGATGCATTTGTGATAGTGCTTGTGTCTGGTGTTACCGTTATTACTGACCTTGCGGTTGCTGTTTGTGTTGGTGTGATTGTCTCTGCGCTTGTATTTGCTTGGGAGCATGCAAAACATATTTACACCAATAATTATATTGATGAAGAGGGTTCAAAGGTATACGAACTTCATGGACCGTTATTCTTTGGTTCGGTTAAAAACTTTGCTGAGCTGTTCGACATTAATAACGATCCAGATGATGTAATCATTGAATTTAAATATAGTCGTGTCGCAGACCATAGTGCAATCGAAGCCATTGATAGCTTGGCAGAACGTTATAAAAAAGCAGGTAAGAAAGTACATTTGCGTCATTTAAGTCCTGACTGTATTCAATTACTTAATAAGGCTAAAGATTTAGTTGAAGTTAATGTTATCGAAGACCCAAATTATAAGGTTGCTTCGGACAAGCTTGCATAAAAATCTAAAGATAATAGATAAAGGGGCACTTTTTTGTGCCCTTTTTCTTTGCGGTAAGCCGATGAAATTATGAGATTGGTAGCAGTGCGACACAATGATGCATTACGTATAATTTAGGCATTAATTAGGAGTTATATAATCCGTTGAAATGGCAAGCTTTAGTCGATAATCGACAACGATTCTTTTGGGTGCTTCAAATTGCAGGCTGGATTGGCTATGCATTGGTCAATTATATTGGCTCAAAAGTTTTCGAAATGAGAGATATATATGTATTCGTCATTGTATTAAATGCCTATGCTGGGTGTTTAATGACAGTGCCGTTACGTTACCTCTATAGAATTATATGGAACTCTAAACCTTGGGTTTTGATCGTTGTTGTTTTTAGTGCTTCATACATTACCGGTACCCTTTGGTCAGTCATTCAAAAATTCAACTTGTGGGAGATATACCGTCATGGTTACAGACCCACTGAATGGTTTTATTATTTCCAGCAAGGCTTAGATTCTGTATATATCATTCTCTGTTGGAGCGGCCTGTACTTTGGTATTAAATACTATCAGTTATTGCAAAGTGAGCGTCAAAAAGCACTGAAAGCAAACACTATGGCGCACGAAGCGCAATTAAAAATGCTAAGGTATCAGCTAAATCCTCACTTTTTGTTTAACACACTTAACGCCATTTCTACACTGATACTTGTTGAAGAAAATAAAGATGCCAATCAGATGGTATCTAGGCTCAGTGACTTCCTTCGTTATACACTCAATACTGATCCCATAAAGAAAGTACCATTAGAACAAGAAATTCATGCTTTAAACTTATATCTAGAAATCGAAAAAGTACGTTTTGATGAACGACTATCAATTGATGTTAGCATGACAGAAGAAGCGAAACATGCGCTAGTACCAAGCCTATTGTTACAACCATTAATCGAAAACTCAATCAAATATGCCATCGCTCATATGACCGAAGGCGGTAAGTTAGAGATAAAGGCGCAAGTCTTTGCCAATGAATTATTATTAGAAGTAGGGGACAATGGACCCGGCGCTGAAATAGAAAATGGCAAATTATTGAATGCGTCAGGAGTGGGTATTGCCAACACTCAAGATAGGCTTAAAACTTTATACGAAAATAATTACTCGTTTGCTCTATCACATAACACACCAAACGGGCTAAAAGTAAATATTCGCGTTCCATACGAGAAGGCAGAAAGTAATGAGTAGAATTAAAACATTAATCGTTGATGACGAACCATTAGCAAGAAAAGGCCTTGCTGTACGTT
The DNA here is from genome assembly GCF_040104455.1 of Pseudoalteromonas sp. BZB3. Taxonomy (NCBI): domain Bacteria; kingdom Pseudomonadati; phylum Pseudomonadota; class Gammaproteobacteria; order Alteromonadales; family Pseudoalteromonadaceae; genus Pseudoalteromonas; species Pseudoalteromonas sp. BZB3. Next base: position 184,697 of record NZ_JBECOS010000011.1, read on the forward strand.
TAAAAGAATTTGAACAATTAGAAGTAGTAGATTTATGCCCTACAGGCGAACAAGCCATTCAAGCTTGCAATGAAAACGACATTGATTTGCTATTTTTAGATATTCAAATGCCTGGAATGAATGGTTTTGAAGTTGCCAAAACGCTCAGTGAAAAGCCAGGTCCGATGCCTGCTGTTGTGTTTGTAACGGCGTTCGATCAATATGCGGTGCAAGCATTTGAGATCCATGCCCTCGATTATATTTTAAAACCCGTTGATGACAACCGATTAGAACAGGCGGTGGATAAAGTGCAAAGCTATTTAAAAACACAACAAGATAACGCTCATAAAAAGAAACTAGCTAGTTTCGTTGCTGGTATTACAGGTAATAACTGTGAAGAAATCTTGAAAAAATTAGCAACAGGTGATTCGTTAGAAGACAAAAAATACCCTGAATCTTTGGCTGTGAAAGAGCAGGGTGAAATAATTCGTGTCACTACCTCTTCAATTCAGTGGGTTGATGCTGCTGGTGATTATATGTGTCTGCACTGCAATGATGGAAAAACGCATATTCTTCGTAAAACAATGAAAGAGCTTGAACAAGAACTGGACCCTGCGTTATTTGTGCGTGTTCACCGTTCAGCAATTGTGAATACTAAACAGATTAGCAAATTAGTTACACAGACAAGTGGCGAGTATTTATTAGTACTAGACAACGGGCAAGAGTTAAAAGTGAGTCGCAGTTATAGAGATAAAGTAAAAGCAGCACTGGCGAGTTAATTTTTATTCTTTGCACTAAGAAAAAGAGCAGCTTTTAGGCTGCTCATTTTTTCAAATTAATACCGAGTTTATACAGTAATTATCTTCATTGTATTAGTTGCACCCACGGTTTCCATCTTGTCACCGTGTGTAAGAATAACGGTATCACCTTTTTCAAGTGAGCCACGTTCAACGAGTGTATCTAGTGCGTCTTTGATCATACATTCTTGATCATGTTTAGTTGAATCAAAGTATACTGGGTATACACCACGGTATAACGCTGTTTGACCTAGAGTAGAAGCATGACGAGACAATGAGTAAATAGGGTGACCAGAGCTAATACGTGACATTAGCTTTGCTGTTTTACCTGACTCAGTTAGCGTTACGATTGCTTTCACGCTGTCTAGATGGTTTGCCGCATACATAGCAGATAATGCGAGTGTCTCTGAGGTGTCTGAGAACATGCTGTCTAAACGATGTTTTGAAATATGAGCTTCAGGTTGTGATTCAGCGCCTAAACATACACGCGCCATCGTCGCTACCGTTTCTTCAGGGTAATCACCTGCAGCAGTTTCTGCAGAAAGCATAACTGCATCTGTGCCATCTAATACTGCGTTCGCCACGTCCATGACTTCTGCACGTGTTGGCATTGGATTATCAATCATTGATTCCATCATTTGGGTCGCGGTTACAACAGTACGGTTTAAAGAACGAGCACGACTGATAATTAACTTTTGCTTGCCAACTAAAGCTGCATCACCAATCTCAACTCCTAAATCACCACGTGCAACCATCACTGCGTCAGAAGCAAGAACGATATCATCAATAGCTTCAACGGTTTCTACGGCTTCAGCACGCTCGATTTTTGCAAGAAGTTGAGCGTTAGAACCGGCTTTTTCAGCAAGTGAACGCACATAACGCATATCGTCGCCACTGCGCGGGAATGAAACAGCAATATAGTCAACACCAATTTCGGCTGCAGTAATTAAGTCTTCTTCGTCTTTTTCAGTGAATGCTGGTGCAGTTAAACCACCCCCTAAACGGTTAATACCTTTGTTATTTGATAACACACCACCGACTTTAACTGTGGTATGAACAAGTGCACCGTCTACCGAGTCAACAACAAGCTGAATTAAGCCGTCATTTAAAAGAAGTAGGTCGTCTGGTTTTACGTCTTGAGGTAGTTCTTTATAATCGATACCAACAGCCTCAACAGTACCTTCACCTTTAGCCATTTCAGCATCAAGAATAAATTTAGCGCCAACTTCAAGGTTTACTTTACCATCTTTAAAAGTAGACACACGGATCTTAGGGCCTTGAAGGTCAGCTAGGATTGCAACATGTTTGTTAAGTTTGGTTGCTATATCTCTTACAGCTTGTGCTCTGTCTTTATGATCTTGAGCAACGCCGTGAGAAAAGTTTAGGCGAACTACGTTTGCACCCGCTTTTATGATTTTTTCTAAGTTGTTATCGCGGTCAGTTGCAGGTCCAAGGGTTGCTACAATTTTTGTGCGTCTAAGCATCAGGTTCTCCTGTAGGCCTATTTAGATAGGTAGATATTAATGAATGCGAAATAAAACCAACAAATTTAAGCAAAGATAGCTCAATATTTGATTAAAAACGCATTAGGTGTTGAAAGAATTTGCATTAACTCTTTTTAACACCGTAATTAAGTTATATGATCTATATGACATCATTATGACACCGGTGTCAGGATGCGTCAATCACAAGATTCTGGTGTCTTTATATACAAATGAATCAAAAGAAACCAAGAGGGTATGGTGCTAAACCATGTTTCTTGGAGATTCTTTAACCCCATATAAAGTTTGTTTGTATAAAAGATTTAAATAGTAGTAATTGGTATCTTACAAAGCTAAGACATATAATAAGCTACTCAAGTATTGCTCAAATTAGTTGTTACCGAGGAGGAACTTAATGCAAGTTGCATTAGTTGGTTTAGGTGTAATGGGTAAAAACCTTGCACTAAATCTCATTGAACAGGGTTTAACGTTAGTTGCCTACGACAGAAACCCGGACGCAGGTGCTGAACTTTTAAGCTGTGCTCAGTCACTTGGCTTAGCTGAACGCTTGCACATTGTTTCTGACCTTGGTGATATGATCCGCCGCTTAGAAACACCTCGTTCAATTTTACTACTTGTTCCTGCCGGTGAGTTAGTAGACAGAGTGTGTTCTGATCTAGTAGAAGCGGGTGTAGATAAAGACGATATCATCATTGATTGCGGTAACAGTAATTATAAAGACGGTATTGCACGAAAACTTAAATATCAAAATAAATTTGAGTTCGCGACCATGGGGATCTCAGGTGGTGCAGAGGGTGCACGTCACGGACCTGCGATGATGGCTAGTGGTTCAGAAGGCGGCTGGGAACGAATTATTCCTTGGTTCGAAAAAGTAGCAGCAAGCTATAACGGGGATTCTTGTTTCGCTCGTGTTGGTCAGTCTGCTTCTGGTCACTTTGTAAAAATGGTACACAATGGTATTGAGTATGCATTAATGCAACTGATTGCTGAAATGTACCAACTGCTTCGACATGGCACAGGTAGAACACCAAAAGAAGTCTCAGAAGTATTCAAATCTTGGTCAGAAGGTCATTTAAATAGCTACTTATTATCGATTTCAAGTCATATCCTAGAGCTTGAAACTGATAATAAAGAATCATTAGTGGACCTTATTGATAACAAAGTTGGTGCAAAAGGCACAGGTCTTTGGACTGCACAAAATGCATTAGAGTTAGGTATTGCAGTACCTTCGTTAGTTGCTGCAGTTCAAGCGCGTCACTTAACCAATACCATCGATACACATGCTGCGAAAGAAATGACTTATGCATCGCAACAAACGGCGAAAATCGATATTGATTTAGATGAGCTTAAATCAGCTTTCTATCTTGCAAGCTTGCTATGTTACCGCCAAGGTTTAGCGTTAATTAAAGGAGCTTCACGTGCACACCAGTGGAAGGTCGACCTTGGTAAAACGCTACAAACATGGCGTGCAGGTTGTATCATTAGAGCCGATTATCTGGATGATATTGCTGAAGGTGTGGAGTTTATCGATACGTTACAAGCAGAATCGCTAGCACTTCGCAAAGTATCAGGTCTTGCAGTGTCATCTGGCCTTGCGTTCCCTGTATTGAGTTCTACACAAACTTATATTGCGACACTAAGCACACCAAGTAACGGTCATCTTGTTCAAGCGCAACGTGATTACTTTGGTGAGCATGGTATTAAAACCCATTCGGGTGAAACGTGTCACCTAACAGATTTAGTCGAGATTGACGCAAAAGTCAGATAAAGTACTAGTTAAATTAAAAAAGGTCAGCGTTGCTGACCTTTTTTGTATCCAATAGATCGAGACTCAATTATTATCGAGTTAATTCACCACGTAAATTATCTTGCATAAGGTGTCTGACAGTTTCTAGTTCTAAATTCTGACTAAACAAATAATGTAGCTTAGTTAGGCACGCTTCTAACGTCATATCATAACCGCTCAACACTCCACAATTTAACAGCGCATTGCCTGTAGCATACCCACCCATATTCACTTGGCCTTGAATACATTGTGTAAGGTTTACAATCACTGTGCCATTGTCTGTGGCATTTTTAAGGATCTCAAGAAACTCAGGTTGCTGTGGGGCATTACCAACACCGAAACTAAGTAAGATTAAGCCTTTTACATCTTCGGTGATAACACTTTTGACTATTTCTGCCGAAATGCCTGGATACAAATATAGAATTGCTATTTTTTGAGACTTGACCGAAGTGACTTGCAGTGCTTGCTCAACATATGGACTTAACTTGCCCTCAATCAACTGAATATTTATACCCGATTGTGCAAGCGGAGAAAGGTTGGGAGAAGCAAAAGCATTGAAACCGTCAGCATGAGCTTTAGTTGCTCTATTTCCTCTGAAAAGCTGATTATTAAAGAATAAGCTTACTTCTGCAATCGGGTAGTTTGCTGCTAAGTACATTGCGTTAAGCAAATTAACTTGGCCGTCAGAGCGTAATTGTGAAAGCGGAATTTGTGAACCTGTGACGATGACAGGTTTAGTCAAGTTTTCAAACATGAATGATAAAGCTGAAGCCGTATAAGCCATGGTATCTGTACCATGAAGAACAACAAAACCATCGTATTGATCATATTTAGCCTTGATATCATCAGCGATTAATTGCCAATGATGAGGGGACATATCAGAAGAGTCTATTAACGGACAATATTCATGAATATCAAACAGGGGCATTTCTTCTCGGGTAAATTCGGCATTGTTTTTAACGGTTTCTGTTAAATAACCAGCAACGGGCACATAACCACGAGACGACTGTTTCATACCGATTGTACCGCCAGTATAAGCGATGTAGATTTTTTTTCTTTTCATAAAAATAAGCCCAGATATCAATCTGGGCTTATTATATTCGTAAGCTTGAATTTATGACAGAGGATTAGTAATTCACTTCACATGTTAAACAGCGTGTGTAGATGTGATTTGGGTCATTAAACTCATTAATAATATTCAGTTGCTCAACTACTTGCTCATCAAGACCACCAAATAACTTTGATAGCTTAGCCATAATGTTGTCAGACGAGCCATCTGTTTCAATCAAAGAACTAATCATTGCAGAGCCTAATAAGTCTCTTAGTAGCTGGTCTTTCTCTGATAGCGTTTGCTCTATTGTAATAACATCAAATTCTTCAAGTTGTGCAAGAGATGCCGCTGCGTTAATAGCATCTTGCTTGTCACCTAATTTATCAACTAACCCAAAGCTTTGTGCTTGAGTAGCAGTCCAAACTCGACCTTGTGCAACTTCATCAACTGCAGATTTTTCTAATCCACGCTCTTGAGCAACTAAGGAAATAAATTTGTCATACGCATTTTCAACGCCCAACTGGAATACCTGAGAGAGCTTGTCTGAAATACCTCTAGATAAAGAGATATTATTTAACTCAGTTGTTGCAACACCGTCAGAGTAGATACCCATTGAATTTAACGAATTTTCAAATGTTAAAATAGTGCCAAATACACCTATTGAGCCAGTAATAGTACTTGGTGCTGCCCATATTTCATCTGCAGACATTGCAATCCAATAACCGCCAGAAGCTGCAACAGAGCCCATAGATGCAATAATTGGTTTACCAGCTTCTTTTATGGCGAGGACTTCGTTTCGAATAATTTCTGAAGCGAACATACTGCCACCACCAGAGTCAATCCTAAGTACTACCGCTTTAACCTTTTCGTTCAAACGAGCCTTTTTTAGAAGCGCAGCTGTAGAATCTCCACCAATACGTCCTGCTTTGTGTTTACCATCTACAATATTGCCTCTTGCTACAATTACGGCGACTTTATTATCTGAAGGCATTTCAAAACTAGGTTGGTTATTTAACGATTCAAGATATTTGTTAAAACTGATGTTCTTAAATGTTTTGCCTGAAGCATTTGTACCTACTTGTTCTATTAGTTTTGCCTGAAGCTGTTGATCAGTTTGTAATGTATCTACCCAGTTATTTTGTAATGCATATTGCGCATAATCACCATTTACAGCTTGGATTTTAGCTAAATATTGATCTGCTTTTTCATCGAAATTAGCGACTTCAAACTTACGCGCTGAGGCAATATCTGACTTGTATTGAGACCATAATTCATCTAACCATAGCTGGTTGGCTTCTTTTGCAGCAGGAGACATATCATTACGGATAAAGGGCTCTACTGCAGACTTATAAGTACCCACTCTAAATATGTGTTGAGTTACTTTCAGCTTATCGAGCGCATCTTTAAAGTAAAGCGGGTAGTTTGCAAAGCCTCTCAATTCAACGCCACCATATGGGTGAAGAGAGATTTCGTCAGCATATGAAGCTACAAAATACTGGCTTTGCGAGTAATATGCGCCATGTGCGATGACTTTTTTACCTGATTTTTTGAAGTCAACGATTGCCTGCGCAATAGCATCAAGCTTATTTAAATGAGCTCCATGTAAAGATTTCAGATTTAGTAGCAAAACTTGGATTCGCGAATCTTGAGTTGCAGAGTTGATGACATTGACGACATCATCGACCAAAATCTCTTTTGGTTGGTCATTGCTTGAGAATACTTCTCCAAAGGCGGCATCGACAGGGTCGACGTATGTTAGCTCTTCGACTAGCGAACCGTTAAGGTTTAAGTTTAAAACAGCGCCATCAGGTACGTTTATCTGTGTCTCTTGTTGCGAGATCGATAAAATAATCACAGCAAGAAGGCCGAAGAAAACTAGGTTTAATACGAGTTTTCTCGAAAAATTTATTGCGGCCCACAGGCCTTTAAAGAATTTACCTATATAAATCAAAGCTCACCTTTATTGTCTAAATCTAATCTTTTTCACTACTTTTATAATAACTGAGTTAATTTAAGAGTGTTATACCTAAAACGTAACTAAGTATTTATAAGCTTATAGAACGTACAGTTAGATTAAAATTAAGCTTTTTTAAAAGATAAACTTTGATAATTTGTTAAAAATTGCTAAGGTCACAGGAGGTACGACCAGTTTTGAGAAATTAATCAATGTTAGAAGCACCATTAGAATTAAAAAATACAAGGTTGCGAAATAGACTCGTTATGGGCTCGATGCATACGGGCTTAGAAGAAGGGTGGTCAAATAGAAAGAAATTGGCTGCTTTTTATGAAGAGCGAGCCAAAGGCGGCACAGGCTTGATAATAACAGGCGGTTACAGCCCGAATATTCGCGGTAAATTGACGCCTTTTGCATCCTCATTTAATACAACGTTTGATGTAGTAAAGCATAAAGCCTACACAGACGCAGTTCATAAGCATGACGGTAAGATTTGTCTACAACTGCTTCATGCTGGTAGATATGCATATCATCCGTTTAGCGTAGCGCCAAGTGCATTAAAGGCACCCATTACCCCATTTAAGCCTAAAGCTATGTCTATAGGCAAAATCAAAGCCACGATTAAAAGTTTCGCAAAATCAGCAAAACTTGCTGAGAAAGCAGGTTATGATGGCGTTGAAATTATGGGTTCTGAGGGTTATTTAATTAATGAATTTATGGCACCACATACTAACAAACGAAAAGACAGTTATGGTGGTAGCTTAGAGAATAGAGTAAGGCTTGCCAAAGAAATTGTAGAAGCCGTTAGAAGCCAAGTATCTGATAAATTCATGGTCATTTTCAGACTTTCTGTAATGGATTTGATTCCTGATGGTTCAACTACAAAAGAAGTAGAATATCAGGCTAAAGAGCTCGTTAAATCTGGTGTTGATATTATCAACACTGGTATTGGCTGGCATGAAGCGCGTGTACCTACAATAGCAAGCATGGTACCCGCAGGCGCTTTTAGAGAAGCATCACAAAGATTAAAAGAATGGGTAGATGTGCCAGTCATTGCAGTGAATCGCATAAATACACCTGAAATAGCAAATGACATTTTAAGTGCAAATCAGTCCGATCTAATCTCTATGGCACGTCCATTATTGGCAGACCCCGAGTTTTTTAACAAGTACCAACAGAATAAGTCAGAACAAATTAACGTTTGTATCGGCTGTAATCAGGGATGTTTAGACCATGTATTCAAAGGCCAACGAGCTACATGTTTGGTTAACCCCCAAGCTTGTTATGAGCTTGACTACCCATTACAAAAAGCTTCTAAGGAAAAAAATGTATTAGTTGTAGGTGCAGGTCCTGCAGGTTTATCAGCAGCGATATACCTAGCAAAGAAAGGTCACGCAGTAAAAATTATAGAGCGAAATAATCATGCTGGTGGTCAGTTTAATTTAGCTATGCAAGTTCCCGGTAAAGAAGATTTTAAAAAGACATTGAAATACTTTTTACAAGAGGTTGAACGATTAAACATTGAACTAGAGTTAAACTGTGAATATACACCAGATATGGACAATAATTTTGACGATATTGTGTTTGCATCTGGTGTTAAACCTCGCGTAGCAAGATTTCCATGCAAAGATGGTAAACGGGTCTATCACTATGATGAAGTTATTCGCGGTGAAGTTGAAATTGGTGATAAGGTTGCCATCTTAGGTGCTGGTGGTATTGGTTTTGATATGGTTGCATTTTTGCAAGAAAAGCCTGAACAATCGATAGAAGAGTTTAAAGCACAATGGGGCATAGAAACTGAGCAGCAGCATACCGGCCCTCAAAGGCAGCTGTATATGTTAAAGCGAAGTGAAGGTCGTTTCGGTTCAGAACTGGGCAAAACTACAGGCTGGATTCATAGACAGGTTGCGAAGCAGCATAATGTCAAACAATTATCAGAGTGTGAATATCTGGGTTTTGATTCACAAGGTTTGAAGATTAAACATAAAGGCGAAGAGCAATACCTAGATGTTGATACCGTGATTGCTTGTATTGGCCAGGTTTCTAACGACGAAATCTTTAATAAAGACGCGTTACCAGATAATCATCATGTAATTGGTGGTGCAAAACTAGCAGCCGCAATCGATGCTAAACGAGCAATTCTTGAAGCGCTTCAAGTTGCACGTAAAATTTAGCCCTTTCATAATTCCAACAAGTAAAGCCCGTCTTGTGAAAAGATGGGCTTGTACCTATTATCTTTACTGACGAACACACAATCTTGATTATACTCAAAATGTAGACGGCACCATTTGTCTTGTTTCTTCCATAGCAACATGAAGCTAAAAGAACTTAATTGAATTTTGTATAAAATTTCATATTTGGTGCACATCATTTTCTTAATTGACTATTTTTACTCTGAAATGTTTTAAGGAGTGAAAATATTCTGAAAGTGAACTTGTTTGTATAGTTGCCGTTTCAAACCAGCTTACTTTGATTCATAAACTTTTAAATAGTTAGGATCAATTATGTGGCGTTACAGTTTTTATTTTTGTTTTTACTTATTTATTGGGTGTAACTTTTCAGCTGTTTCATCTGAACAACCTCTTTTGAAGATCTCGGAAGCGTATAATAATCAAAAAACACAAGAAGCATTTAAACTTGCTGAAATGTATTTTGATGACTTAGCTGGTACTGCTGAGTTTGATGCCTTGTACGGTCAAATTTGTCTTAAGCTAAATAAAATAGATGAGGCAGTCTTTGCCTTCGAAAGAGCCATATCTGAGAATCCCAATGACTATATATCTTTTTACTTATTAGCTTTAAGTTATGCCAAACAAAATAACCTCAATCAATCAGAGCAAACACTTAATACCCTACTTCTACTTCCGATACCGAATGATCTAAGAATAAATATTCAAGAGAATTTACAATTTGTAAAAACGAAAAGAGAGAATTTAGATTCAAATACTATACAACGACTTTCGCTTAACTTTGGGCATGATTCAAATGTAAATAGTGGTTCATTGGACGATAGAGTAGTAGTTTCTGGTGTAGAAATTTTATTAGATGAAGCAAGTCAAAAATCTGCAGACAGATTTGCTCGATTTGACTACCAGTTTAATGGTAAGTGGCAAAGTACCCAGTATGAGGCTTGGCGACTAAATTTAAATCTTTCTCAACTAATACATAACAATCTCACTCAGTTTAATAGAAACCAAGGAAATATTGGGTTTGGATATGAGTATGCTAATTCATCATCACGTTTAAACCTTAAAGGAGTTGCATCTGTTATGTCACTAGATGAGGCGACTTATCAACAACAAGTTGGTGTGTTAACCAGTATACAATATCAGCTTTTGAAAAACTGGGTGCTGGAGTTAAATGCTAAAGCATCATCAGTAAATAATGTTCAAAATGAAGACCTTGACAGTGATATCTTCGAATTAGATTTAGGCTTCTTATACTTCCAAAATAGATTTTTAGCAAAAATCGCTTTTTTAAATGGTAAGCAAAATGCAGATTTACAGTCTGCGAGGCATTATGGCCGTGATTACAAAGCAGCGTCTTTTTACTTGTCTTATAACATATCTACTCTTCATGCATTTGTAATCAGTAGTCAATACAAAACAGTCGAGCATCATGACATTCATCCTTTTTTTATGGTCTTGCGAGAAGAAAATATACGCAATGCTGCTTTCGAATGGCGTTACAGTTTATCGAAACAGTGGTACTTGCATACACGCTTCAGTCATTACAATAAGTCGAGCAATTTAGCTATTTATGAATTTGATAGGAATGAATTGTACTTAGGAGCTAGTTATGAATTCTAAACAACAAAAACTTATTTTTATTTATGCGATTACTTTAATGTTTCTCGTCAAAAATGCAGATGCACAACAACAAGCAGGAAAAACTTTGCTGGCTAAAGGGACTGTTGAGGCTATTTCTTTACAAACATCTGAGGTAAGAAGTTTAAAAAGAAGAACACCAATCTACAAGGTTGATAGAGTTTCTACTTATCAACACAGTAAAGCTCAATTGAAGATGATTGATGGGGCTTTATTGGCACTCAAAGAAAATACAGCGTTAAACATAGAAGAGTATTTATTAAGTGAAAATGATGAGCAAAGTTCGATCGTTATTGAATTAGTATCCGGAGGATTGAGAACTATTACAGGAAAAATAAAAGGAAACTCAGATAACTATAAGTTAAAAACACCTGTAGGGAGTATTGGTATCAGGGGCACTCATTACGAAGTAGAAATAGTTAAAGGCGATCTATTTCTGGCTGTTTGGGACGGTTCAATTGAAATATCAAGTGATATTCTCACAGAACCCCTTGTTTTGGGTTCAGATGGTACACATGCATTCGCCAAAATCTCAAGTTTTGGTGAAGTAAAAGCCCTATTAAAACCACCAAAAGAGCTATCGTCATTATTTGGTAAATTACTTGACGATGAGCAATATTCTGAAGAGCAATTAACAGAAATAGTTACCTCGATTACATCAGAAAACCCGAATTTACTGGTTACAACACAAAATATCGTTGAATCATTGGACATCGAAGCTTTAAAAAATGCCATTGAAGATAGTAGTTTTTTAACTGAAGAAATCCTAGATACTTTTCAAACAGACGATATTGGAGCTTTGTTGGCTCAGCGCAGTGGTGTTATTGAATATTCGGATGTTGAAGAATTTTCAGTAATATCAAGTGTCGGTGAAGTAAGCGCCTTTTCGATGCGCATAGATGTTGATTTTGACAACGGTACTGTTCCTCTTGGAGCATTGTCATTCTTAGACAGTGAAGGCGAATGGTTTGCAACTTTTAATGGTTTAATCAACACGAGTGGTATGCAACTGGGTATTAATTACGCGAGTCATGGGCAAAACTTGGCTTATGGAGATATCAAGGCACAATTCAGTGACGAACTAAGTAAAATAAGAGGGAGTTTTACCTTATTTGAAATTGAGAATATAACCACCAATGCCGGTGGGTTATTCGTAATTAAAGAGAAGTAGGTTTAAGATGAATAAAATAACTCACTTTTTTTGTATGTTATTTATAAATTTACTTTTCGGTTGTGGAAATGAAAAGGCTTCAGAACAACCTGCTCCTAATTCAAGTAATTCTATTGTAGTTCAGACCATTTCATCCGGCGAACAGACACAACCTTTTGCTTATAAAAGAATAGTGAAAGGAAATCCCTTTAGAAAGTCACGGCTCGTGCCTGAAGATTTTATGAATTCTAAAGCAATAATTAATACTCCACAAAGTGGTATCACTATAAGAGGAAATATCACTGTTGCAGCTGATCGAATTGAAGATGAAGAAGGGATCAAAAGAATTTGGTTGGGTTTTGCACAAAGTGATAAAGCATTTATTGTATGCAGCGAAAATTGTACTTCGCCTTACCAACTTTTTGAAACTGGCATTAATCCATATAATTTTAATCAATCACCAGGTTCAATACAGCTACAAATTTGGGTTGAAGATTCACAAGAGAACGTATCTTTAGCACAAATCCAACAGTTCAACTGGTTACCGCAAAAAATTATAATGCGTGAAAGTATAAGGGAGGGTGAGTCAGTTACATTAAATTGGTTAGAATCATCGAGTTTCCTTAGATACAACGTTTACTTAGCTGAGTCCCCCTTAGATGTACTGACTAATTTCACATTATCTGAAACAAATCAGCGCGCGATTTCCATTACCAACAACTCTCATGTCTTTGAAAAACTCTCAACTAAAAAAAACTATTATGCACGAGTGACAGGTATTGATGGTAGTGGTGAAAGCGCCTTCAGTGAGAGCTTATTGATCCCAGCAAAAGAAGTTATTTTTCCAGTGGCTGTAAATGATGAATTTGAAATTGAACAGTTTGAGTCTTTAAGTGGTAACTTACTGGTAAACGATAAAGATAATGGCTTAGCCCCAATTGTACTAGAGCTTGAGCCTTTAGTTGCTCCTGAACATGGTGAATTGACCTTATTTAAAAATGGCGATTTTATCTATTTGCCTAAAAATAACTTTTCTGGCATGGATAGTTTTAAATATAGGGTTATAAACCCACAAGGTCTAACATCAGAAGCCATAGTAACGATATCAATAAAGCAAATAAACAACGCTCCTGTTGCATTGTTCAATGAGTTTCTTGTTTCAGCAAATAGTGAATTTCGCGACAATACAAGCGTACTTATTCTCAATGATATTGACTTTGATGGTGATCAATTATCTATCAATACTTTACCAGTTAGAAATGTTGAACATGGCACTCTAACTTTAGAGAGTTCAGGGTCATTTAGCTACACACCCGATCAAGGGTTCGTTGGTGAAGATTCTTTTGTATATAAACTTCAAGATGGTCAAGGTGGGGAAGACACTGCTGAGGTAAAGCTGACTGTTCTGGAAGATGTAAATACGCCCGCCCACGTGAGTGTTAATGATGATTACTTGTTAAATGAAGACGAGGTACTGGTTGTTGACGCGCCTGGTATATTAAAAAATGATCGCGTTGAAAGCTCTGAATCGTATGACATAACAATATATCAAACTACTATGAACGGAATTTTAGAGTTATCAGCTTCCGGTTCATTTAGGTATTTTCCTGATGAGAATTTTTATGGTTCTGATTATTTTATATATAATGTTGAGAGTTCTGAAGGATTAAAAACATCTGCATTCGTATTACTTAACATCACTGCTGTCAACGACGCTCCAATTACACAAGATGATAATGTTTCAACCAGTGAAAATCAGTCTATCTTTATAGGGGTTTTAGAAAACGACTATGACGTAGACAGTGAAATAGACAGATCAAGCTTGCAAGTTATAAAGAATACGTTGCATGGCGATTTGCAATTGAACTTAGACACAGGCACGATTGAATATACAAGTGCCACAGATTTCAGAGGTCAAGACAGTTTTAGTTACATTGTTTCTGATACAGAAGGGTTAGAGTCAAATCCATCGTCAGTTTACATTGAAGTAACTGGTCCAAACAAACCACCCATAGCAATGAACGACATTGCAGAGACTCAACAAGACACTTCTATAGAAATTAGTATTTTAGGTAATGATACTGATGTTGATGGCACTATCGATTTGAATACCGTCAAGCTTGTGTCTGTGCCACAAAATGGAGGTGCTGTTTTCTCCATTGAATCGAGTAAAATCTTTTATACACCTAATGCGGGCTTTTATGGCACAGATTTTTTAACTTACAGTTTTAAAGATAATGAAGGCGCTTCTTCAAATACAGCTACAGTAGAAATTAAAGTAATAAGAGTTAACACTGCACCTGTAGCCACCGACGATAACTTTGATGTTGATGAGGGGACATCACGTGAGTTAAATATACTGCAAAATGATTCAGATACAGATGGCGCTATCAATAGTTCAACACTAGAAATAATAAACCCAGCACAATCTGGGGATGTTGAAATTTTATCTAATGGTAATGTTTTATACACAAATACTGACAGAAGCACTCCATTAGACAGTTTTAAATATCGTTTTAAAGATAATGAAGACGCTTTTTCTAATAGTGCTACAGTGAGGATAAACATTGTCAAATTAGACACTTCTCCAATTACACAGAGTGATAATATTGAAACATTCAAAAATCAACCGACAAGCTTCAATATCTTAAATAACGACGATTTCAAAGGTATAGCCATCTCAGAATCACCTTTAGTCATTGAAACTCAGCCAAGTCATGGTGAGGTTTCAATTGTGAATCAAACTGGCGAAATAAGCTACACACCTAATTTCAACTTCGTCGGCAACGATTCACTGACATACAAGGCAATAAATAGTAAAGGTGAAAGCTCGCTACCAACATCTGTTTCTATTTTGGTTAAGGATAAAAACTACACCCCAACAATTGAACCTGTAGAAGCCAATATCACAACTGAATTTAATAATGGAGATATTATTGCAACGATTGTGGCATCTGATCCCGACGATGATGACATTACTTATGAGCTTTCAGGAGGTTTCGCATCGCTTTTTACTGTAAATAATATGGGGCAGGTTGTTATTAGTGATATTCAGACAATTATTGCCAATGGAGATGCACAATATGTTGTAGTGTCTAAGGTTTGTGATGTGATAAATCCTCCCCTGTGTGCTGAATCAACATTAACGGTTAATGTTGATGAAATTAAACCCATTGAAATAGCTGCTCTGAATAGCGAATTTGCAGATTCAGGAATTGCTTCAATTAATTTACGTGCATCACTTGAGCACCATGAAGTGGGAAAAGCCATTACAATTTCTGACGGTAGTATATTTATAGCTTCAGGCATTGGCCACTACGACGAGTCTCAAGGTCGTCATATTCACAGAGCCGTTGTTACAAAAGTGACTCCATTGGGTGGCATTGATAATACCTTTGCTCATGAAGGGGTATTTGAAACTGATTTAGGCATTCAAGTTGGAGGCTTACCTCAAAATGTTGTTGCACAAAATTTAGTGTTTGATGATGCAAATAAGCTTTTGTATGTTTCTGGTTACAT
The DNA here is from genome assembly GCF_040104455.1 of Pseudoalteromonas sp. BZB3. Lineage (NCBI taxonomy): Bacteria > Pseudomonadati > Pseudomonadota > Gammaproteobacteria > Alteromonadales > Pseudoalteromonadaceae > Pseudoalteromonas > Pseudoalteromonas sp. BZB3. The sequence continues at coordinate 200,262 of NZ_JBECOS010000011.1, forward strand.
TGACCAAGTTAGTACTCAAGATTTTTTCATAATGAGATTGACTGAACAAGGGGAACTCGACACAAGTTTTGCGAACACTGGCTATTTTGTTATACCCTCTGATACGGGGAAAAAAGCTTCTTCAGTAAGCTTGAAGCTTGATTCGAATGTACTCATAGCTTTAATTAATGACACCATGACCAATAATGTAGAGCTTATTGAAGCGAGGCTCATTCGCTTTGATTTAGTTAGCTTTTCAGTATCTCATAGTGAAGTACTCGTTGCGGATTTAGGCAGTGAAGCGAGCGGAATGGCCCTGTTATCTGAAAATAAATTAATGGTCTTTGGCAATACTAAAAATTCGAGTAACAGTTCAGATATTTATTTAGCAAAATATAATATAACAGACCTTACATTAGACAGCAGTTTTAAAAACACAGGTTATCTTCAGTTAGACATAGGCAGCCAAAATGTTGATAACCGTGTCAAAGCCCTTATAGTTTTACCTGATGATCAACTGATTTTGACTGGTGACCATTTAACCGTTGCTGGTAACTACCCAACACCCAATAAATATAGCCTCTTTTTGTTAAAAATGGATCAAAATGGCAATCTTGATACAACCTTTAATGACGTTGGTTATCGCATTTATATTGAAGAAGAATTACCAACTCATGCTGGGGGAGAAGACTTATTGAATTTAAGTGCCCAAGGAATTGACTTACAAGTTGTATCTAACTCTCTATATGTCACCATTAATCGAGAGATTTATAGTAACAATAAAGCAGTACAGTTAATGAAGATTGGCTTTGATGGCGTAATTGATTCAGGGTGGTCTTCTCCTAATAAAGGTGTTACAACTTATGACATAGATGGTGTTCGCAGTCATGGAACATTATTGACCAATTCATCGCTTGTTTTATATGGCTATAAGTTGAGGTACGCTGGGTATGATTACTACGCTAGTCAATGGCTTGCAAAAGTGAACTTAAATGGCGAGTTAAGCGATGAGTTCGGCTTTCAGGGTCAAACAACGTTAAGCTCTTCATCTTCTGATGAAGTCGTCATTGTAAGTGCAAAACAAAGCAACGGGGACTTACTTCTTGCCGCATATGCACTTAATTGGCGAAATGAACGAGTACCTTATATTTACAGTTTAGACTTTTCCGGAAACGTCAATCAATCATTTGGCGAACAAGGTTTAAGTCGACTTAATTTCTACTCAGATGCCAATCCGACGTCTTTATCTGTTAACGATGATGATTCACTGTTTCTAGTCGGTAATGAAGGTGATAGTTTGGCATTCATTTCGAAATTAACTTCATCTGGAATACCTGACGGTTTTTATGCCCACGGTTATGATGTTAGTTACTTATCGGCTTATGACTTTGCAGCTGATTCAATTAAACCTTTTTACATACACACACTTCCAAGCCAAGAGCAATTTGTATTGAATGATATATACGATGGGTGCATTACTAAGTCAATAGGGGTTTATTTATCACCTATTGGAGATAAATTATCTGACTTTACGTTTGAGCCACCATCAGGGTATGAATGTGAGAATACAGCTTTTAAATTAGAACAAATAAAAGTCACTGACACAGAAATATTTGGTATGGGCATAGATAGTCAATCTTATCCTACGCCACGTGTTGTAATAGTTAAGGTAGATAGTGGGGGTAATTTAGTTTCTGAATTTGGAGAAGCGGGTATTGCTGTTATTGATGTAGGTGCATCACTTAATCAAAGCTTATCATTAAATGGATATTTACTAGATCCGTTGGGCAGCTTTTATATATTCGGTGAAATAGCATCAAGTAACTTTATTGTTAAGGTAAATAGTTTAGGAGAGCTCGAAACAGCTTATGCTACAAGTGGCATCTTTAATCTCAGCAATTATAAAGGCGATCCGGTTACAATTAAAAATATTGCTTTTGACTCGCAAAATAGGATGGTGCTTTTCTCCCAGTCTCAAATAAGCCAGGCAATTTATATATCAAGATTATTGCTAGATGATCCGGAAGATCTAATAGACCAGCAGTTAAATGAATCAGGTTTCCAACTATTAGATATTGGTATTGCATACGAACTTATTGATGTTCAACACCACAATAATAACGACAGCTTCTTACTTATATTACAAGATACTCTTAGAAAAAGAATAAGTGTGGCTGCTATTGAGATAACAGAACAGTAACTGGAGTTTTTGATGAAATTAACCTTTTATGGTGTAAGGGGCTCTGTGCCGACTCCTGGACAAGACACAGTTAGGTATGGTGGTAATACAACAAGCATACTACTTGAGAATAAAGCATCTGAATTTTTGATTTTAGATGCGGGAACTGGCATCAGAAATTTAGGTAAGGACATTCAAAAGTATGCAAATGATATCTATATTCTGTTAAGTCATAATCATTGGGATCATATTCAAGGCTTTCCATACTTTATACCTGCTTACATACCAGAAAAAAAAATAAACATAATACCGGGCTTAACGGAAGAATATGAGCCAAAAGCAATTCTTAAGCAAATGAAAGGCAGTTTTTTTCCAATAAACTCAAAAGATCTTTCAGCGAAAATTTTAATCACTCCCATAAAAAGCCATTCTTGGAAATATAAAACGTTTCAAATATCTCGTACTAGAATGAATCACCCAGGTGGGGGAAGTGCGTATAAAATTATCACAGATGAAAGAACGATAGTTTATGCAACCGACAATGAGTTGTTTCCTCCTTACCCGGTTGCTACCACTTTTGAACAATGGGTTCAGTTTTGCATCAAAGCAGACTATCTAATTCATGATGGTCAATATCTACCTGAAGACTATCCATTTAAAAGAGGGTGGGGGCATAGCCAAATTCAGCATGCTTTAGATCTTGCTCTGCAAGCTCATGTGAAAAATTTAGTCCTTGTAAGTCATGATCCAGATAGAACGGATGAGCAAATTGACAAGTTACAATCTGACTTAAACAAAGGTGAATTCCCGTTTAATATTATTTTTGCCTATGAAGGTTTAACGCTCATATGAGTGTGAGAGCAAATTGGTCACATTTTAAGTATCAATGGCTAAGCGGCTTTCTCATAATCATACTTTGCATCTTTATACATCTTTCTTTTTTAGTACCTGGCAGTAAACAGGGCGATTTCTTTAAGCGCTTGGAGGGCTTAGCTTATGACTTAAGACTTCAGGCAACTTTAACAATGCACCCCAAACGTGCGTTCTTACCGATCATTATTGTTGATATCGATGAAGAGAGTATTAAAAACCTTGGTAGATTCCCATGGAGTCGCTCTGTCGTTGCGCAGTTACATAAAAAACTGGTAGATGCCGGTGTATCCGTCATTGCTTATGATGTTTTGTTTTCTGAGCCTGAAATAAACCCGATTGATAGGGTAATCAATAAAAGTAAAAATGAGATACTTAATAACGCGCTTAGCGAGATTAGAGATAACTATGACGCAGATAAAACATTTTCTACTGCTTTAACAGAAAGTGACTCTGTAATAGGTTTATTGCTAGAGCACAATCAAACTTTGCAAGTTGGCACGCTGCCAGAATCTGTTTTTCAAAGCGATGTTTCAATTGAAGCATTACCAGCCCCTGAATTCTCTGGTTACGTAGCCGGTCTTGAACTTTTACAACAAAGTGTACTTGGAAATGGTTTTATAAATAGTGCGCCTGATGAAGATGGATTCGTAAGATACGCTATGTTGTTGGCAAAGCACAATGGGAAGCTTTACCCTTCTTTATCACTCGAAGTCGCAAGACTTTATACCTTATCGGATAATATAAAAGTTGAGTCGACAGAGTTTGGTGATGACTATACGATAACTGGGCTAAAACTTGGTATGGAAACAATTCCAACCGATGACTATGGTAGAGTGGCGATTCCCTATAGAGGTCCTGCATTTAGTTTTCCATATGTTTCTGCAAGTGATGTATTAGATAGTAAATTTGATGCAACTTTATTTGATCAATCTATTGTGTTTATTGGTACATCCGCAGTCGGTCATGCTGATTTAAGAACAACCCCTGTCGGAGTTCAATATCCAGGTGTTGAGATTCATGCAAATCTATTAGAAGGATTAATCTTTCCAGAGTTATTACCTAGTAGACCTGATTGGATAGACGGCGCAGTAGTTTTAGTACTTCTCGTTGTTGGGCTAGTCGGTGTTTTTGTTTTACCCACACTCGAACTGACAGGCATTGTTGTATATTCGTTTGTTTCTATCAGTTCGTTTTTATCATTAAATATTTATGGTTGGAGTCAGCATTATTTAGATTTCCCTCAAGTCTCAATTTTAGCAATGTTGACCCTTCAAGTAGTCGTACTAGGTAGTTTGAGCTTTCTAAACGAACATAATCAAAAGGTCCAAATCAAGAGTATTTTTGATCAATATGTTCCACCTGCCCATATTCAATCGATGTTAGATAACCCCAAATCGCTGTCTATGTCTGGAGAAAAAAGATATATGACGGTTTTATTTGCAGATATTCGCAACTTTACAGCTATATCGGAACAGTTAAATGCATCAGAACTGAAAGCGTTACTTAATCTTTATTTTACTCCTATAACGCAAATCATATTTAAGCATGAGGGCACGATTGATAAATATGTTGGTGATATGGTTATGGCTTTTTGGAATGCACCTCTAAAAGTGAATAAGCATGAACAACACGCAGTGTTATGTGCACTTAAAATGCAGCGTCAAGTTCAAGAATTAGAAAGCGAACTTGCAAAACAGAATATGCCAAAACTAGAAATTGGCATTGGCATTAATTCTGGGGATATGAATGTCGGGGATATGGGTTCAGTTTATCGTAGATCATACACAGTAATAGGCGATGCAGTGAATTTAGGATCAAGATTAGAGGGTATAACTAAATATTATGGCGCAAAAATACTCGTTAGCGAATTAACCTACTCAAGCTGTAAGGACATCACATTTAGACCTATAGACAGAGTTAAAGTTAAAGGAAAAGAAACGGCGGTTTCTATCTATGAGCCTGTGGGATTAACAGCGGAATTAGATTCTGAAAGAATTAAAAAAGTTAATTTACATAAAAAAGCATGGTCTTCATATTTAAAACAAAATTGGGATGAATCATTACAAGGATTTACTACACTTATGAATAATCATCCAGAAGAAAAACTTTATGAGATTTTTTGTGAACGAATCAAAAATCTTAGAGTGACGGATCTGGATGAGGATTGGGATGGTAGCTATAAACATGTTACTAAATAAGGTTTAAAAATGATCCAAGCGATTTCTGAAAGTCCAAATACGATTGATACAAATGACAGTCAACTTGCATTAGAGCACTTGTTAAAATTAGCAACAGATCTCGCTTCTGAGCGTTGTACTGAACGTTTACTAGAAAATATATTATTAAGTGCCATGGCCCTTACAGGGTGTGATGGAGGGACCATATATTCAGTAATAGAGCATGAGTACTTGGGATTTGCGACATTGATTAACAAGCCGCTAGAGCTTCATTTAGGTGGTACTTCAGGCAAAGACATTCTGTATTCTCCCATTCCTATATTTATTAATAATAAAACGAATGAAAAAGCTATCGTGGCAATATCGGCAGCGACAAGAAAGCCCATTTGTATTGAAGATGTGTATGCTTGTGTTGAATATGATTTAACCGCGGCTAGACAAATGGATGAAAAAACGGGTTATCACACGCAATCCGTTTTAACTATCCCACTTGAAAACCACGAAGATGAACTTAACGGGGTTTTGCAGCTTATTAATCCTAGAGTAAATGGACAAGTTGTGCCTTTTACAAAAACGCAAGTAAATTTAATATGTTCAATTGGAGCTTTGGCTGCTGTGGCGCTAACCAACAGACAGCTCATTGATAATATGGAAGAGCTGTTTCAGTCTTTTACACGCTTAATTGCAAAAGCCATTGATGAAAAGTCTCCATACACTGGAGGTCACTGTAGAAGGGTACCTGTATTGACCATGATGATTGCTGAAGCTGTTCATCAATATCCCACTGGCCCTCTTAAAGATTTTAAAATGACAGACGCAGATAAACATGAATTATCTGTTGCAGGCTGGTTACATGATTGCGGAAAAATTGCTATTCCTGACTCTGTAATGGACAAATCAACAAAGCTTGAATGCATTTTCGATAGAATTGAGTTGATCAAATGTAAAATTGAGATAGCTAAAAGAGATTTAGAGATTACTTATTTAAAAAATAAAATTAGTTCAGAAGACGGTTGTATAGAAGCATTTGAACAGTCGGAAAATGCTTATAAGAAAGAAGTTGACTATCTAGAATCTGAATTGTCATTTTTAAAGCAAATAAATTTAGGTGGCGAGTTTATGTCTGATTCATTCAAACAACGTGTAATAGACCTTGCTGATAAATATAAAATAAAAATTGATGGCGAAGTTCAGACAATTTTGTCAGACAATGAAGTCCAAAATTTAAATATCACTAAAGGTACGTTAACAAACGAAGAAAGAGAAATCATCAATAAGCATATGGATATTACGATATCTATGCTTGAAGCTATGCCATTTCCAAAACACCTAAAACGAGTCCCAGAATTTGCTGGTGGGCATCATGAAAAAATGGATGGTACAGGTTATCCAAAGGGTTTAACGAGAGAGCAAATGTCGGTACCCGCAAGAATGATGGCGATTGCAGATATTTTTGAAGCGCTAACTGCTGCTGACAGGCCTTATAAAGATGCAAAACCTTTAAGTGAGTGTTTAATGATTATGTCTCAAATGACGAAGCATCATCACTTAGATCCAGATTTGTTCGAGATATTTTTAAAGTCTGGTGTCTACCTTAATTATGCAAAGCAGTATTTAAAACCAGAGCAAATCGACCATGTTGATTTAAGTCTATTCACAACAAACTAGTTCACTTAAGACAAAAAGAGGAGGGGGGATGCTCAGATTAGGGTTTATTCCATTTTCCTATTATGTCATTGCTGATTGCTTTGATTTTCACAGTCATAAATCAATCAGCGCAGAAGTGTTATTTAAACAGATCAGATTTACAGGCCTTGAAGCCTTGTCTCTCATTTTTACGATCTCTTTTGTATTGAGCGTTTTAATCATAGCGCAAGGGTACCCAATCCTCACCTCTATAGGCCAACAAGCATTGATATACGACATACTGATAGTCAGTATTGTCCGTGATGGCGGCCCATTTATTGTTTGCTTTATTGTTTTGGCACGCTCAGGCACCGCAATCACTACGGAGCTTGGCAATATGGTTGTGGCAAAAGAAATGGATGCACTCAATGCAATGGGGATTTCACTCATTTCATATCTTGTTGTACCCAGAGTCTTGGGTATGTTTTTTTCAGTTATTTTATTGATGAGCTATTTTGTGTTAGCTGGCACCTTGAGTAGTTTTCTTACTGTGTCACTGTTTAATCATATGCCTTTGGTACGTTTTATAAGTGAACTTTTAAATCAACTAACGCTTGTAGATTTGATCATAATGATTGCTAAGGTTGTTTTATGTGGGTTGTTAGTTGCACTCATTTCATGTTTTCACGGTTTAAAAGTCAATAAGGCAATAACAGAAGTGCCGCAAAGGAATATAAAAGCAGTTGGTCAAAGTTTAACTATAATTTGTATAGTCCATTTAGTTTTGAGTTCGACCCTATTAATTGACTTAGGTGTGTCATGAACCTTTCATTACGAAAAATACATCATAAACTGCAAGGACGAGATATTTTTAATGACTTGAATTTAGAAGTTCAATCTGGAGGATGTTGTGTAATCAAAGGTGTATCGGGCTCTGGTAAGTCGCTACTATTTAGTATGATATGTGACATTGTTAGACCCCAGAATGGCTGTGTTGTATATAACAATGTGTGTTTACCAGATATGGATAAATCGCAGTATTACAGCTATAAAAAAGAAACCGGTGCTATTTTTCAACTGCCAGCACTAATCTCAAACCTGACTTTAAAAGAGAATTTACTTTTACCACTTAATCAATTTTGTAACGATTTAAGCTACCAAGATAAACTTAAAATCATTGAATCTAAATGTGAAGAAATAGGGCTACAAAATCAATTAGAGCTGAGAACCGATCATTTATCGATTGGAATGGCATCACTGGTAGGTGTAATTAGGGCAACCATACTTCAACCTAAAGTTATTGTATGGGATTCACCAATCTGTGAAGTCGACAGTCATTGGGCGGACTATGAAATAAATCTGATAAAAAACTTAAATAGTTCAGGAGTAACTCAGATCCTATTTTCTAATAGACGGGTTATTTCAACTCTTGCTGACTCAGTTTATCAGCTTAAATCGGGTTCTTGTTATGCAGCATAACTTAGCGAAAGAGCATAAATCAGTGTTTGTGTTTGTATCAATAGGTGTTTTGTTTCTAGCTATTACGATTATTTCTGTATTGAGTTCAAATTATACTTTTGCAGATAAAAAACAATTTTATACTGAGCTTGATGATGCGCTCGGTTTAAAGTCTATGCCTCTAATTTATTTTAAGGGTATAGAAATAGGCCGGGTTGAATCATACGACTTTAATTTCGAAACAAAAAAGATCAGAGCTGAGTTTTGGATCTTATCAAAATACTTTCCACTATTAACAAAGCATTCTATTTTAAAAAGCGAGCAGCACCCGATATTTGACGAGGTTTACTCGTTCACACTTTACACGCCTGAGTTCTCTTACAATAAGGAAGATGTGCAAGAAATAAAAGAAGGGTCGCTAATACTTCATGCAAGCAGTGATGCCGCAAAAGCCCTTGAAGCTTCACATGGGGCGATATTACCCAAAGACGACCTTGATTCTATTCTTGAAAATATAAATTCGCTGCTTACCAATCTTCAAAAAGAAGATAACCCAAACGCAGGGTCTTTATTTAGAGCACTTGACCGAGTAGCAAAAATAAGTGAGCAGTTATTACGGATAACAGACTCGATTGAAAAAAGCGGCATCGTAACTAATGCAGATCAAACCATTGAGCAAACAGAAACGTGGTTAAAAACACTCCCTATTATTGCTGAGAAATTAAATGAATCTCTAGTTAGAGTCGATAAATTATTGATCACTTCTGAGTCAGTTATTAGCAACTATAAATCGCCAGATGAACTGGTCAGGAGAGTAACAAATAATCAGTTGCCATTGGTTTTGGGTAACATTAATCAAAACTTAGACTTGGTCAAAGGTATGCTATCTGAGGTACATACAGAAAGAGCGCAATTGATGATGACAATTTATCAAAGCCAACAAGTGCTGTCTGAGCTTGAAAAAACATTACAAGCATTAAATAACAATCCAATTTTAAAAGGTGGGATTAAAGAGGTTGATAATGCGCTTACGGTAGAAGTGCAATGAGACATAAAATAGTAATTACTATATTACTAATTTCCCTAGCTGCATGTTCTCAAGTGACTAACGAAAAAAAAGTAAATAATGAAGTGAATAAACTAGCATTAACTTGGTATCAACTTGCAGAAAAAAACCGAGTTAATCATGAGTTATCAAAAGCATTAAAACACTATAAGTTGTCGTATGAATTTGCATTAAAAAGAAACAATTTAAAGTTGCAATTGTTTATTCTGACAAGGCAGGCGTTAGTATTCAGTCAACAAGGTAAGAAATCGCATTCTTTAGTAAAGTTAAGTTCAGCAAAAAAGCTTCTAGTACACGAAATTCCAGAGTTAACTGAAGAATTCAATATTTTGCAAATAACAGTACTAAAACACCTTGGACAATATGAACAAGCGCTAGAATTATTAAAATCAAATAAGGGATATTTTAAAACAGAAGAACAAAAGATATATGCAAATTGGTTGCAACAAGAACTTGAGCTAGATAATCAAACTTCAAATAGTGATTCACCAAACAATTTAGATAACGATTTCACTTTTCTTTACATGCAATACGAAGAGAATAAACTCGTAAATATAGAAATATTAACTTACGTAGGCTTACGATATCTGAAATTACTTTCTGATAATAAACACCCTAAACTACAAACAGTGTTAAGGGAAATGTTACGTTTCTTTTCTGAACAAGAAAATGGGGCTAAAACAGCGCAGTGTTATAAAATTGCAGCGAATTATTACGGCTCAGTTGGTGCAAGCGAGAAAGCCAATTACTTTTCAGAAAAAGCAAAGAAAATTGAAGCTTATCTACTAAACTAGGTTTTAAATCGAATAAGCAAATATAAACTAACCAAAGTATACGCGCGTTAATTGTTCAAACTGTTTTGACCCGCTGAAATTTTGCTGAATAGTATGAAATGCATTTTGAGTGATTTTTTTCTTCATATCTTTGTCTGAATTAGACCAACTAACAAGGGTATCGCTTAATTCATCTATACAATTGCTAGTGCATATAAACCCATTGGTATTGTGAGAAATGACTTTGGCTACAGCACCGACATCGAAACTAATCACACATTTAGATCTAGCCATCGCTTCTAATAGTACCATAGGTAAACCTTCTGCTCGGGAGCTGATAACAAGTACATCGATTTTCTCCCAAAAATCAGAGCTAGCTTGGTGGCCATGAAATTGAATATTGGCGGGCTTAGATGATTGTAAATCAGGTGCCATAGGGCCATCACCAAACACATTAAAACTTATGCATGGGTTTTTATCTAGTCTTCGAGCAAGCTCCACAAAATTGTCAGGACCTTTTTCGTGAGAAAGCCTGCCAACAAAACCGACTCTTAATTTGTCACTATCTTCGGACGACATTGAGATTGTTATATCAACAAAATTGTCTAGCACTTCAGCATTGTGCACTTGTGACAATAACCTATCAGACACAACAAAGTTTTTAGACAAGAAACTGGTGAGTTTATCTATACAATTATAAAAATAGACTAAGCCAGTACCTGCTTCACCTGCATGGTATGTTGAGATGCAACGAGCATTTAACAACTTGCAGGTTAAACGCCCGATAATACCGGCTTTATAACCGTGGGTATGAAGATTGACAGGTGCTTCTTGTTTTTTTAAAAGTTTATATAATGAGGCAACTTTACCGTCTAGAAATGTATAATCGCACCGGGCATCATCTAGATTGCGATAGAGTTGTATATTGCCATGGTCTTGATAAAACAAGACTTCAACAACAAGGTTGTGGTTTTTTAACAGCCTTACTAATTGCACTATATGTGTTTCAATACCTCCATAAAGGCTTGAATCTAAGAAAAGAATGGTCTTTACTGATTTCATAGTCACCTCACTTGGAGCGTATATATGTTTAACCCAATTACCATACAACAATTAAAAGATGATGTAGGTGTAGACGTTTTAGCTCAGTTGATGCAAGTTTTCCTTACAGAAAGTACGAAATTGGTTGAGCAACTTACTGCAAATTCAATCCAACAAAACGAAATTGAGCGACTTGCACATAGTTTAAAAAGCTGTGCTCGCTCTTATGGCGCAGACCAATTAGCGGACATTGCTGCTGATATAGAGGCGGCAGCAAAAAGCAGTCCAGAATTTGCAAATATAGAGTCTAAAATTTCACTACTCGGTGAAGTTCATAAAAAAACTCTAACATCGTTACCTAAACTGAATTAACTAAACACACTTTGCTTCGCAATGACTAATGTATTAGAGAGGGCAACTTCTCTTTTTTAGGATGCGCAATCATGCTCTCGATCACAAACTTAAGTTGCTGTTTATTATGAGTACTTATTGATTTTTTATTTAAGTTATTAAAATCAACTCTGGTGTCCATCGCGCCGAGAGCATCGACACTTAAGCATAAATCAAAAAACTTATAACCAATTAAGTCAGCGAGCCAAGCGGCATGTTCGCACGGGGAAATACTCGACATTACACTGTTTTCTTTACAAACATTTTCGATAAAAACACGGCATGCAGAGGTGTTCAACAATGCGTTTTTAATATCATTGACCAGCAAAGGGGGGGTAACACTTGTTAAGGCACTGCCTGGACCAATTAAAATCATGTCAGCATTGTAGATATCACGGACAGCTTCGGGGACTGCAGAAATAGTTTTATCACTTAGGTAAAGTGCTTGAGGCAAATCACTTAATGCATCAACTTCACATTCACCTTCGATAACAGTGCCATTTCTTGCGGTTGCGATTAAATCGACTGGAGATTCGCTCATTGGATAAATATCATGGTCTACGTTTAATAATCTTGCGTATTCTTGTATTGCTTTGTTCGGGCTTTGAGTAAGTTCACACAAGGCACTTAGTATTAAATTACCAACGCTATGTCCCTTAACATCATGTTCGAAGCCAAAACGATGTTGTGATAGCACAGACATGAGGTGGTTCTTATTGGCAAGAGAGTCAATGCAACGCCTTATGTCGCCTAGCGCAACCAGTCTTTTATCAGCTCTTAGCCGTCCAGTACTGCCACCATTATCAGTGGTCGCAATAATTGCACTTAAATGATGATTCCCAGAATTCAATGCTTCTAACACGGTTGATAAACCATGACCACCACCAATACATACGATTCTCATAACTGCCTCCTTCTAACACCAGTTATACCAATCAATAACTAGGCCAACATAATTGTGTGAATCAGGTTAAACTATAGTTGAATTTCTGTAACTTTCGCATTTTGCATTGCAAATAAGTTATTAATTATGAAGATTACTAGTTTAGTGCTAGAAACCATTGAAGTATGAGAGATTAAAAAAGCTGAGTTATTGTGGTAATTAGTCTAAATTAGAAGTATCAAGTAAAAGTATCAAGGAAAATACATGGAGAGAGTCTTATCGTCAAAAGCGCTTGAGTTCATTGATAGTATAAATAACTCAAAAAATCATAGTGAAGCTCTCTTACGTCTTAAAATTGGAATGAGCGATTATCTTAATGTCTATCACATTTCAGCTTTTATAAATGAGGCTCAAGGGTTCTATGAGTTAGCATCGACTAGTGAATTAAGAGTTGTTGATTTCAATGATCTTGATGAATTATGGCATGACTTACAAAGTCAGTCTTTAATTGATAAAAAGGTTGATGCTCTTCCTGTTTCACTTTCGAATGTCACTTTCTCAAAACCAAATCAACAAGATTTAAAAGCATTTCTTGTTTACACAAAAGTAAATGACGCAAATGGCTTTATTATTTGTTATTACAAAAATGGGGCTTTATTGACACCGAAAGAAATGACGCTTATCCATTCACTTTTACCTATATTTCGTCATACATTTTTAAAATTGGATTACATAGAGCACACAACACGATTACTCAACGAAAAAACTGCTGCATTAACAGTGAGTCAGGCACGATTCCAAGCATTTGCAGAGCTCGCGTCTGATTGGTTTTGGGAAACTGATAACCAACTTAGGTACGAATATATATCAAGTGCTGAAGATGAGTTTCAAGCTCATACATATCAACACTTTATAGGAAAAACCCCCATTGAAATTCGCTCATACGATGAACAACAACAGCAAAAAAAATGGGGTATGTTTCTTAATTTCATCAATAATCACCAAGAAATACACAATTTTGAATATGAAGCAAAAGCGCCTGAAGGCAAAACTTTTTGGATAAGTATTAGTGGTAAAGCACAATTTGATAAAGAAGGTAAGTATCTTGGCTATATGGGCATAGGTAGAGACATCAGTTATGCCAAACAGCGTGAAATTGATTTACAAAAAGAAAAAGAGCGGGCAGAAAAAGCCAATGCCGCAAAATCAGATTTTTTGGCTGTTATGTCTCATGAGATTAGGACACCTATGAATGCTATTTTAGGCATGCTTGAGCTTCTTGAAGATACAAACCCGAGTTCAAAACAACATGAGTTAATTGATTACATGCGCAGTAGTACACGGTTATTGCAAGGGGTGATCTCAGACACGTTAGATTTTGCCAAAATAGAATCAGACACCCTAAAACTCGAGCTAACAGACACTAATCTTATAAATTTAACCAAGAATCTGGTTAAGCAATTTGAAACTCAGGCTATCAAACATGGTATAGAGTTTGAGTGCACAATCGATCAGAGTGTACCAGAGCGAATAAATTGCGATGGTGTGAGGTTATCGCAAATTCTCCTTAATCTACTGAGCAATGCATTTAAGTTTACTCATGAAGGCAGTGTAAAACTCTATCTTAACAAAAGTGACAATCAAATAATCTTCCGAGTTATTGATACAGGTATAGGAATAAGCGAAGAAGATATCTCAAAACTGTTCGAACCTTTTACGCAATTTCACTCTAGACAAAAAGGCCGGCAGCAGGGCGTTGGACTGGGTTTAAGTATAACACGCAGATTATTGAACCTAATGGGAGGAAGTATAACTTGTTATTCAACGGTAGGAGAAGGTACAGAGTTTATTATCAGAGTGCCATACACTTCAATTGAATTAGTCGATGATAAAAATGAATCTGATGAGTACCCAACCATACATAAAATGTCACTAAAAGTGCTCGTCGCGGAAGATAATATTGCAAACCAGTTTGTGATCAAAGCGATTCTCGAAAAGAGAGATTATCAAGTCACCATAGTCAACGATGGACAAGAAGCCCTAAGTTTACTTACAAATAATAAATTTGATTTAGTCTTGATGGATATGATGATGCCAGTGATGGATGGTGTTACAGCTGCAAAGGCAATCAGGCAAGAGTTGTATTTAAATGAAATTCCTATTATTGCCTTGACCGCCAATGCTGGATTACAAGATAAAGAAAAATGTTTAGAAGCGGGTATGAACGATGTTCTGACAAAACCTCTAGATAGTAAATTACTTGACGATAAAATTAAGCAGTTTTTATTTTAAGAATGAGAAATTAAATGTTTGTTACTTGGGTCTTATAGAAAAAAGCAGAGAGAACTTATATGCAATTTAAAGATCCTAATTATGTAAAAATCATCAAGTCAAAGCTCGTGTCAATTGACTTTATATCACCCTTACTGTTTAGGCTGATCCTTGCACCTACAATGATTATTGCGGGCTTCAATAAATTAAACCTGGGTAATACAGATTTATCTTTGTTTTCTCGATTGCTTGCTGATGAAAATGTGGTGTCTTGGTTTGGTAATACCGAGTGGGGCTTAGGATTACCTTTTCCAGATCTACTTGCTTTTTTGGCTGGTTGGACCGAGTTTTTAGGTGGCTGGCTATTATTACTTGGTTTGCTCACGCGTTTAGTCTCAATCCCATTGATCTTCACGATGCTAGTTGCCATAACCAGTGTTCATTGGGATAACGGTTGGTTTGCAATTGCCCCAAGTTCTGTTGACTCTAGCCCAGCAACAGTATTAAGTTGGTTCAACATTGAATCTGCACAGCAAAGTCTAGAAAACTCAAATGAAGTATCGCAAAGGCTCTCTAAAATAAATGAAATAATTGAGACTCATGGTTTTCCTGGTTACCTGCTCGAAAAAGGCTCTGTTGCGATATTGAATAACGGTATTGAATTCGCAGCCATATATTTAGCTATGTTATTAAGCCTGTTATTCACAGGTGCAGGCCGGTTTGTCAGTTTAGATTATTGGATATTTAAACGATTTAATTAATCTGGGGATGCGAATACGTCTGATTTCTTGTTATTCTAGTAGTATGTTTACTAAAGAGAATTATAATGGATGCATTAGAGCTTCTTACAACAAGGCAATCAGACAGTAATTTGTCTTTTCCTGGACCAAACTTAGAGCAACTTGAAATAATAAAAAAAGCCGCTTTAAAAGTGCCAGACCATGGTGGTTTAGCGCCATGGAAATTTATTGTAGTCGAAGAAGATGGTCGCGATAAATTGGGTGAAATTTATTATCAAGCTGCTGTTGCAGAACAACAAGACGAAAGAACAATAAGTAGGGCGAAAGAACTGCCGCAAAGAGCACCGATGCTTATCATTGCTGTTAGCCCTTACATGGAGCATCCTAAAGTGCCAAGAATAGAGCAAATTGAATGCACTGCTTGTAGTGTGTTTGCAATGCAACAAGCCGCTTTTGCACAAGGTCTTTCAGGCGTTTGGAGAACCGGTTATTTTGCCCAAAGTGAAAAGGTAAAAGAGTTACTAGGACTCGATAGCAAAGATGAAATAGTGGGGTATTTATATTTGGGTACACCTACTGTGATGTGTACTAAACCAGTGCGTCATCAACCAGAAAATTTTTTCTCAAGCTTATAGAAGTTCATTTATTTGAAGCTAATTTTTTTGTTTAAATATGTGAGGGTATTACACCCTCACATATTTAAAACACCTTCCAAAACATAAAAAGAGCTGAAATACCAACTAAAAACACAAAGCCTAAACCAGTCAATATCTTTATGAGCTTTGATTCTGACTGAAATACTTCACCCTTTACCAATTGATAATTTAACCATGCAAAAAAAGGTGTCGTTAAAAAAGACAGAGTCATCCCAAGCATCAGCATATCTTTGATATTCGCTTTGAAAAATAAAATAACAATTAAACCCAAAACAGCTTGAGCAATCAAAATCATCCACATTAGGTTCTTAGGTGACTTGACAACTAAGGTGGATGATTCGTTTAGAGTTCTACTATATCCATCTAAAACAGTTATGGTGGTACCAAACATACATAAGAATGCCACTGTTGCAATTAACCAACGAGACCATTCACCAATCGTGAACGCATACATATCAATGAGTTGTTTAGAAAAAGCAACGCCAGCTAGTTCAATCGGTTTATCCTGACCATATTGAAGCAGCACTCCAAGAGAGAAAAACAGTAAGGCAAGTAGCAAAGTAAGCCCATAACCTAATTTGAAATCAAAAAGTGTTTGTTTGAAATCTATGTGTTTGTGTCGGTTTTTCGCTTTTATCCAAAGAGAATTTATAGCAGAAATTTCAATTGGTGCAGGCATCCAACCCATTAGTGCCACCATAAAACCAAGCATTGCCATTGAAAAAGGAGAAATCTGCGTAGCAGGTTCAGGATGTACTTGGCCATTTGATAGAGCAACAATGAAGGCGACAAATGTTGATAAGGTCAGAAACCCCATAATGACTTTACTTGCTTTATCAAGTGCCTTGTAGTGCCCAAGTAGTAAAATCAATAAGCACGAAAATAAAATACCTATGGATAAAATTGTCAAACTGACTTGGAGAGGCATAACGTATTGCAAAAGAAGTGCTGTAAGCAATAAAACCCCGGCAGTGTTAACGACCGCCGAGATGACATTTAACAAAGTGAACAAGTAAAATAATGTTGTGTTATGTTCTTTATAGCCTTCAACTAAACTTTTATTAGTCTTGGCCGTATATACAACAGCAAACTTGAAAAATGGATATTTCAATAAATTCACTATGATAATAAACGCGAAAAGCTGCCAGCCAAATAATGCGCCTGCTTGGGTTGAAGCAACTAAGTGTGAACCACCAACGGCAGCCGTTGCCATTAAAATGCCAGGGCCAAAATTCTGGATTGTGTTTTTTAAATCAGATTTCATTTTTATTCTTATTTTTTGATAGCCTGTATGGCATAAATTTGCGGGATCAACTTCCCTTTATGGTTTTTGATAAACCCTTTTCCATCGATATGCTGCAAATTTTGCTCACAATCATAAGGGGAGTAAGGTGATTCAATATATTGCTTGATTTCAAGTCCAGCGTTAATCAGAGCTTGGATCACATCACTAACAGAGTGTGACCAAGTTACAATGGTAGATTCTTTACCATCGCAATTCTCAGTATAAGTACCTTCTTTTTCAACATCAGCAGACGATTTTTCAAAATAATCATAGCCTGCAAGCAGGTCATTCAATGGGTGAAACTCAACCAATACAAATTTACCACCAGTTTTTAATGCATTTGAAATGGTCTTTGCCCATTGACTCAAGTCAGGTAACCAACACAAGACGCCGTAAGATGTATAAACTACGTCAAATTGCTTGTCGTTTTTTTCGCCAAATTGAACTATGTCATCACAAATAAAGTTGGCATCGAGGCAAAGCTCAGAGGAAAGCCGCTTTGCAGCATCAATTGCTTTAGTTGATAAATCAACACCGGTTGTTTTTGCTCCAAGTCGAGTAAGTGAAAGCGTGTCTTGGCCAAAGTGACATTGTAAGTGAAGTAAATCCAGAGATTCGACTGAACCAAGTAAATCTTTCTCAAGCGGGTTCAGGCTACATTTACCATCAATAAAAGATTGCACATCATAGAATGAAGACTCCAGATGAATATCCGTTCTTTTATCCCATGTTGCTTTGTTGATATTTAAATAGTCCATATCAGATACTTAACTTTTTTGTTTTTAATATTCTAACACCACTACTTTATAAGGTTACAAGTTAAAAATAGGTTGATTTTTTAACCATTCATTAGAATAATAAAAAAGCTTGATAATCAGTTATCAAACTAACCCACCAAATAAATCAATAATTTATTTCATTCTATACTTAGTACAAATGTACAGATCAGATTTTTGCTACTTTTATTTATAGCTATGTAATGCTGCATAGCAGTACTGAGTTCAGTTGCCAAAACTGGTGTATTTACAAGGAACCCTAATGGCAAACTTATTAATTAGAAAAAAACGACTGACTAAGTCGCTATTATTTTTATCATTAATGTTTATCTCAAACGCTCATGCTCAAGTGGTACGATATAGCGAAGTAGTAGAAAAAGAAGAGCAAGAGCAGATCCGAGTAGTCGGAACGCTAAAAGCCTACCAAACAGCTAATATTGCCATCAGTGAATCAGGTCTGGTGTCACAAGTGTTGGTCAATGACGGTGATTACGTTAAAAAAGGTGATCAGCTTCTAAAAATTGATGATAGACGCCTTAAAGCGCAAGTTGACCAATTACGTGCAGAGCATGCTGCAGCAAAACAAAACTTAAAAGCTGCTGAAGCCGAATTTGAACGAGCACAAAGTGACTATCAAGCATATTTAACTTCACAAAAAAATAATGCGGTGTCTAAACAGCAGCTTGAAAGAAGCCGTGCAGAAGCTACTTCTGCTAAAGCGAATATGTTCGCAGCGAAACAGAACGTGGATGCAGTGATGGCAAGTCTCTCACTTGCCGAAGTAAAGCTTTCTGATACGCAGTTAGTTGCACCATTTAGTGGGCAAGTCGTAGAACGTCACGCTGAACTAGGGCAATGGTTATCTGCTGGCGATACTGCTTTTAAAGTCACTTCTTTCGATAAACTAGAGGCATGGCTTGATATACCTGAACGACTTTCTCACATTAAATATAGTGAGGAGTTATCAATTCCATTGCAAAGTGCCAGTGCGTTAGCGACATCTCATAAAGTGAAAGTAATTAATCAAATTGACCCTAGAGCGCGTACCTTCAAAGTCATTGCTGAAATTAGCCATCCTGGATTTATGCCTGGTATGTCAGTCAGCGCTTGGCTTGCTACAAACGCAAAATCATCAACATTAATGGTGCCGAAAGATGCCTTGATCCAACGTGGTGGTAGTTATTTTGTTTATAAGGTGAATACCGTCGGAGACAAACAGTCTGCGCAATCCGTACCTGTAAAAGTAAATTTTCATAGATCTGGTTGGGTTGCTATTGATAGTGTCGTCTTAGCCAATGGCGATAAAGTGGTGACTGAAGGGAATGAGCGGCTAATGCCTGGCCCTGTTGTGGCTGTACCAGATACGCAAATCAGTTCACAGTCTGTTTCAGAGAATGTGAACTAAAAGGGATATTTATGAATGTAGTTAAAGCTGCGGTTAAACAACCAATATCAGTGGTTGTTGCCGTTATTCTGTCAGTGCTTGCAGGCATATTGGCATTCACAAAAGTCCCTGTGCAAATGACCCCAACTGTCGACTCGGTTGTCGTCAGTGTGCGTACATTTTGGGAAAACGCCAGTCCGGAAGAAATTGAATCTGATGTTGTTATTGAACAAGAGAAAGTGCTCTCTGATGTCACGGGTTTAGTTTCGTTAACCAGTATTAGTCAAAACTCAGCGGCTCAACTTAGATTAGAATTTGAAACTGGCACTGACATTAATAAAGCGCAGGCTGAAGTGGTACAAAAACTCAATGAGGTACCTGCTTACCCGATGGGTGTCTCTCAACCAACTGTTGAAGGTGTCGATCCCATGTCAGTCGATTACATCGCATGGGTAGGCTTGGCCGCAACAGATCCTAACTTTGATAATACGACTTTGTATGACTTTATGGAAAGGCGATTAAGGCCACGTCTTGAGAACATCAAAGGTATATCAAAAGTCGGCATGATGGGCGCGCGCGAACAAGAACTTCAAATTAGAGTAGACCCTGTAAAATTGGCAAACTTTGGTGTGACTTATAGTCAGCTTGTTGATGCGATACAGCTTAGCAACTCAAGCTATTCAGGAGGCAGACTTCCTGATGGTAAAAATGATATTCGTGTCAAAGCCCATGGTCGTTTCAGTGATGTGTCAGAAGTTAAAAATATCGTATTGCGCAGAGATAACAATGGCCCTGTGTATATCAGTGATGTGGCTGAGGTAGTCATTGATTATAAAGACATGACTGATTGGGTGAGAGCCCGTGGCGTAAAAATGCCATTTTTTAATTTTCAGTTAAATCGCGGTGCTAACTTACTGGAAGCCATGAACGCCTTAAAAGCAGAAATGGCCGAACTTAATAAACCGGGGGGGATGCTTGAGCAACATGCTAGAAAACTTGGCATTAACGGTACATTTGAACTGGTTCTAACTTGGGATTCATCAACCTACGTAGAAAATGCCATCGAGCTTGTACAAAGCAATATTGTCGTTGGAGGCATGTTAGCGGTATTCACTTTATTGTTATTTTTACGCTCACTCAGAACCATAGGTGTAATCGCCATTGCGATTCCTATTTCTGTTATTGCATCTGTTGTGGTTTTAGTTGCACTTGGCCGATCTATAAATATTGTCTCTTTGGCTGGCATGGCTTTCGCGGTAGGCATGGTGGTTGATAACGCCATCGTTGTTATAGAAAACATATTCAGACATCTAGAAATGGGTAAAAGGCCACTCAAGGCCAGTGTTGATGGTACCCAGGAAGTAGCAGGGGCGGTATTCGCCTCAACAATGACAACGCTCGTTGTGTTTATTCCTATCTTAACTATCAGTGACAGTGCAGGTCAGTTATTCAGAGATATTTCTCTTGCTATTATGGCTGCGGTTTTTATCAGTTTCATTGTTTCAATCTTAGTTATTCCTGTCGCAGGAAGCTATTTTTTGAGAATGCGCACTGAGTCTAAACAAGTAGAAATCAACTTTAAATGGTTTAAAGCGGTTGAGACAAAAGCGTCAAAGCTCCCTGAAACAATTGGGGCAATATTTACTTTTCTGACAGAAACAACAAAACGTAAGTTAATTGTAATTTCAAGCTTTGCCTTTATTACTCTTGCTGGTATCGCAATTTTAATTCCGCCATTAGATTACTTGCCTAAAGGTAACCGTAACTTTGCATTTGGCTTTATGGTGCCACCACCGGGCTACAACTTAGATCAAATATCAGAAATTGGCGATCGGATTGAGCAAAAGCTACGCCCTGCTTGGGAGCTAACAGAAGATAAATATCAAGCTGAGCAATATTTTAGACAAGGTGAACGTGCAACCGAAGCTGATAGGCCGAGTATTCAATTAATGGATGGATCTATGATAGATGCGCCAAAAGTTGATCATTACTTCTTAGTTGCAATGGGTGGGCAAGTATTGCATGGCCTTATTCCACAAGACCCTATTAAAACTGTAGATTCAGTTGATTTCCTTAATCAAACTTTAATGGGAGTAAACGCACCTGATGTTATCGGCTTTGCTTTTCAGTTTCCTCTGTTCAGCACTGGTGGCACAACGGGTTCAGCCATCCAGATTGATTTGGTAGGAGATGACTTAGAGCAAATAACACAAAGCGCAACTGCGTTGCTATTTAAATTGATTGGTACTTATGGTCCTTATGCAACCATTCCTGAGCCTGCTAATTTTATTCTACCGACGCCTGAATTAAGTATTAAGCCATTAGATGAGCGTTTAGCTGAACTTAATATGACCCGAAGAGAGCTGGGTTTAGCAGTGCAAACAAATGGTGATGGTGTGATACTAATGAACAGTTTTGCCATAGGTGGAGAGCTAAAAGATCTCAAAGTGGTAACGCAAGCTCAACAATCGGATTATCCAATTGAATCTTTAATGCAATTACCTATTGCCACACCTGGTTCCGCTGTAATTGATCTTCAGTCTATTGCACTTGTAGAACGAACTCAGACAGCAGAACAAATAAAACACGTTGCTAGACAAAGGGCGATTACTTTGCAATTTACACCACCAGCAGGTATGCCACTTGAACAAGCTATTAACTCGGTTAACGCTATGGTAAGTGAATTAAAAAGCCAAGGTGCGATGTCTCAGTATGTCGATGTAAATATGGCGGGTAGTGCAGGTAAATTAGCAGATCTAAAAAATGCACTGTTAGGTGATGGCAGTTTATTTGGTACGTTAAGTTCGAGCATGTTTTTAGCTATGTTCGTGGTTTATTTGGTGATGGTCATCTTGTTTCAAAACTGGAAGTATCCACTGGTTATTTTGGTTACGGTACCGCTGGCAACATTAGGTGGATTTATGGGCTTGAGTGCTGTGCATTGGGCCAGCGTATTTGACCGATATACACCAATACAAAACCTTGATGTACTTACATTACTTGGCTTTGTGATTTTGGCAGGTGTGGTGGTAAACAATGCGATTCTAATTGTGCATCAAGCATTGAATAACCAAAAAGAGCGCGGAATGAACGGGCAGCTTGCTATCCGATCTTCAGTTGAAAGCCGAGTCAGGCCAATTATGATGTCAACGCTTACCTCTGTCGGTGGTATGTTACCACTGGTATTAATGCCAGGGGCAGGGAGTGAATTATATCGTGGGCTTGGTGCGGTTGTTGTGGGTGGACTTGTTGTTTCTACGATTTTTACACTAATCCTTGTTCCTGTTTTGTTGAGCTTTTTAATGAAAGATGAAGTGAAGCATACAGAAAACAATTTAGCTTAATTATTAAGGCTCCGTGCGGGGCCTTTTTTTATAGGCTTTTAAACATGAATAGTGAAACACCTTCAAATATAGAATCACCTTGTATCCGGCAATGCTGCTTGGATGAGAATGATGTCTGTGTTGGTTGCTTTAGAACCTTAGATGAAATTTTAAAGTGGAACTCATTGTCAGATTACGAAAAACAAGTAATTATGAATACTTGCATTGAAAGAAAAAAACAAAAAAAGGAATCAAGGTGATCACCCCAATTTACGTTGCCTTATTGGCGATATTATTTTTACTCTTAAGTTTTAAAACGATCAAAGTTAGAAAAAGATTACAAATCGGTGTTGGTACAGGTGATAACCCAGAATTGCTAAGAGCCATGCGTGTGCATGCTAATTTCTCTGAATACGTGCCAATCACTTTGATATTGATTTTGTCAGTAGAATTACTAAAAGGGCACTTTACTCTTATCCATGGTCTCGGTGCAGCATTGTTAATTGGACGAGTACTCCATGATTACGGTGTTTCTCAAACCAAAGAAAATTTAAAGTTTCGTGTATCCGGTATGTTACTCACATTCTCAACTATGCTGGTCTCGATAGTTTCAATTATTTACCTTTCAATTTTTTAACAGAAAAGCGCGTCGCGCTTTTCTTACTCTTTTCTCAAAATTTACTCTACTATTTCTATGATAAAAGCATCAAAACTATCTTGTCGTTTATTACGTATTCAGCGTTAATGAGTTCAATGTAAGTCTTTGTAAAGATGATTGTTGACAATTTTTCTCATCTATAAACTGATAATGGACATGAATTAATAGGTTCAACGATGCAAAAGAAATGCCTTGTGTTGATAGTATGTGCAGCTTTAACTGGATGTAATTCGACATTCGAATCAAATAAATTACCTCAAGACAACGTGCCGAATAATTGGTTGGTATATGAGTCTGGTGGGAAAGTCTCTGACAGCTGGCAAGAAATAAATAAAGATATGCACTTACACACGTTGATAGTGCAATCAACTTCCAATAATCGTTCAATTCGTAAAGCCCGATTAGAATTAGACATTGCAAAGCAACAACTCATTATTGCAGATGCAGACTTTTTACCAAGTCTTTCATCTAATTTCGATTACAACAAAAGGAAACAAGCAAGCCAAGATAGTGCATCATCAAGTTATGGTATTGGCTTTGATTTGAAGTATGAACTTGATGTTTGGGGAAAGCTCAGTGCCAATAGTCGTCAGGCGAATCTTAATTATCTATCAGCACTTGCTAGCTATGAACAACAGCTAATCAATTTAGTCACAAACGTATCTAAATCTTGGTTCTCTTTGGTTGAGTCAGAACAACAAATAAAATTACAAAAAGAACGAGCAGAACTCACAAAACAAAGCGTTGATATTATAGAGAAGGGTTACAGACAAGGCTTAAACAGTGCACTTGACGTGTATTTGGCAAGAACGGAATTAAATAACGAGCAAGCTAAATTAATTGAATTGCTAAACAGTAATAAGGGTTTGCAACGTGACCTCAAAACTTTATTGGCTGAGTATCCGGATGCAAATGTAATTACTGACACTGTTTTTCCAGAATTGAGCTCGCTTAATTCGCTTGGTCTGCCAAGTGAGGTGATAAAACAAAAGCCGGCCATTCAATCTGCTTGGTTCAAATTATTAGCCCAAGATGCAGCATTGGCTTATGCGCACAAACAGCGCTTCCCAAGTTTCAATTTGTCTTTGAGTATAGATTCTACGGAAGAAAAATTGTCTGATGCAATCCGGTTCGATCAAATCGGTTGGAATTTCTTAGCTGGTATTACAGCGCCAATATTTAATGCAGGTAAACTTGAGGCCAATGAAGAAAAACAAAGGCTAACCTTAAAGAGCCTTGAGCTGAGTTATTTAGAGGATGTTAATTCGACCTTTAAAGACATTGAAAACAGTTTGGCTAACGAGCAAGCGCTTATTGCCAGACTTGAGAAAGTAAAACACTCATCTGAAAACGCCAAACTTGCCGCAATATTATCTTTTGAGCAATACCAAAAAGGGCTCGTCAGTTATACAACAGTATTAGATGCGCAGAAACGTAGTTTTGATGCGCAAAGTAATTTCATTTCTCTTAATAACCAATTATTACAAAATCGTTTTTCTCTTTACCAAGCAATTGGTGGTAAATACCTAATCGATTCTCAGGAAGTACAATAATGAATGATCGTAAAACCAATTTAAAAAAGGCTGTACTACCGATAATGGTGGTTGTTATTAGTGCCATGATCATACTGTTTATCGTTAATAATAAACCAAGTAATGAAAGAGGCCGTCCTCAAGCAAGTGCAAAAATTCTTGTTGAAGGAAAAAAAATTGTAAGCCAAGACTTTCAAGTATCTATTGCCAGTTTTGGTGTTGTGAAACCACGTACTCAAAGTGTGCTTGTTTCTCAAGCCTCTGGGCAAGTCAGTTATATCAGTGACAGTTTCCGTGATGGCGGTTTTTTCGAAAAAGGTGAGATGCTAGTAAAAATTGATGAAAGGGATTACCAAGCTGAAGTCGATATCGCCAAAGCCGCATTACTCAATGCAGAACAATCTTTACTAGAAGAGCAGGCCAGAAGTAAACAAGCCCTAGCTGATTGGAAAAGACTCGGTGATGGATCAGAAGCAAACGATCTAGTTTTAAGAAAACCTCAACTAGCCGCTCAGCAAGCTAATGTTTTATCGGCCAGAGCAAAATTAGAGAAAGCAAAACTCTCACTCGAACGTACAAAAATCATTGCACCTTATGCAGGTCGAATTTTGGCTAAGAAAGTCGACGTTGGTCAGGTCGTCAATGGTAATACTCAACTTGCTGATATCTATGCGACAGATTACGTTGAAGTGCGCCTACCAATCAATAACCGTGATCTCGCTTATATAGATTTACCTGAGCAAAATCGATTTGGGCAAAGTAATGCTGTAGCCACAGAAGTGCTATTTACTTCTAACTTAATTGGTCAGCAAAAGTGGCGAGGTAAGTTAGTAAGAACAGAAAGCGCCATAGATAATAATTCTCAGCAGCTCTATGTTGTGGCTCAAATCTTATCGCCATTCGATTCAACCAAAAATGCCATCAAAATCGGCCAGTACGTCAATGCGACGATTAAAGGTAAAACGATTAACAATGCGGTTTTAATACCTAACGAAGCCATTTATCAAGGTACTTATGTTTATGTGCTGCAAAAAGGCAATTTATTAAAACGCGTTAATATTGACTACGACTGGCAAAACGAATCTGTCACTTTAGTGCAAAATGGTCTTAAACTTGGAGATACCTTGATCACAACCCCGCTTGGTCAGATTAGCTCAGGCACACCTGTTACTCTAATCGGAGAAAATAAGGGTCAGACTAAGGGGGAAAGAAAACGAGAAAGAAGAAAGAAGGAGAGTGATGCTGATAATGGAGAAAACACATGATAGCTTGGTTTACGCGAAATCATGTGGCGGCAAACCTATTAATGATTGCAATTTTATTTGCAGGTTTGTTTTCACTATCAAATAAAATTCCATTAGAGATCTTTCCATCATTTGAAACAGATCGCATCAGCATTTCAATGAGCTTACGTGGTGCATCCCCTGAAGATGTCGAGCAGGGCATTGCCATTCGCATTGAAGAGTCGGTTCAAGATTTAGAAGGGATCAAACGTATAACGTCTCGCTCCTCTGAGAATTCAGCGAGTGTGACCGTTGAAGTCGATTCTGGCTATGACCCACGAGAAATGTTGGCAGACATAAAAAGCCGTGTAGATGCAATTAATACCTTTCCTGCTGATGCAGAAAAACCGATTGTATCACTTGCCCAGCGAAGAAGAGATGTAATAAATGTCACGATTTCATCTGATTATAGTGAGCTTGAAACCAGAGAATTTGCTGAGCAAGTGAGAGATGACATATTACGTATACCTGGTGTGACACAAGTCGAGTTAGATGGGGTGCGTAATTACGAAATTGCCATCGAAATCAGTCAAGATAAACTTAGACAGTACAACTTAACTATCGCGCAGATCTCTAATTTTATTGCCAGTTCAAGTACGGATATTTCGGCAGGTAATCTTAAATCATCAGGTGGTGACATATTACTTCGCTCTAAAGGACAAGCTTATAGAAAAAACGAATTTGAAAACATCGCAATCAAAACCAACAGTGATGGTTCCATAATTCGTTTAAAAGACATTGCAATCATTCTTGATGGCTTTGAAGAGACACCGGTTAGAACACGTTTCGATGGTAAACAAGCCGCATTTATCGAGGTTTACCGTATTGGCGATCAAAGTGCCATTGATGTCTCTGATAAAGTCAAAAACTACATTAGCGATGCTCAGGCAAATCTTCCGGTAGGCTTCGAAATGAGTTATTGGGATGATGATTCTGTGATAGTCAAAAATCGAATTGCAACCTTAACGTCTAATGCCATTCAAGGGGGGATCTTAGTCCTCGCGATTCTTACATTATTTTTGCGACCTTCAATTGCATTTTGGGTATTTATAGGCATTCCGATTTCATTTATGGGCGCGTTTATCGCTATGCCGATATTTGGCATTAGCCTTAATATAATGAGTTTATTTGGTTTTATCCTTGTACTCGGGATTGTTGTTGATGATGCCATTGTGACAGGTGAAAATGTCTACACCCATCTGAAAACCTCAGAAAGCGGAGAAATGGCAGCAATTCGTGGTACACAAGAAGTGGCTACACCAGTTACATTTGGTGTGCTGACTACCGTTGCAGCTTTTTTACCTTTGGCCTTCATAGAGGGAAATAGAGGAGCGTTATTTGCTCAAATCCCCGTGGTTGTTATCCCTGTTTTATTAATGTCACTTGTTGAGTCCAAGTTCGTCTTACCTGCGCACCTTAAATATTTAAAACTAAGAAATGAGAAACAAAGCGTCAGTAAGTTCAGCTTATTTCAGCAAAGGTTTGCCGATGGTTTTGAGCTGTTTATTTTAAAGTACTACCAGCCTGTGCTCAAAAAAGCATTGAAATACAAGTTAGCGACACTGGCAGGTTTTATTGGTGTGTTTTTCGTGATACTTACGCTCATTATGACTGGTTGGACTAAGTTCATATTCTTTCCTCGTATTCCTAGCGAGACAGTCAGAGCAAATTTAACCATGCCTGCTGGTACCCCATTTGATGTGACGGCAAAATACATCGATTTAATGGCTGATAAAGCGCAAGTTCTAAAAGAAAAATATATAGATCCAGAAACAGGTGAAAGTATCGTCATCCATATACTAGCGACAACAGGTGGTAGAGGCGGCGCAAGTAATGTTGGTGGTGTGCGCTTTGAAATTACGCCACCTGAGTCTAGAAATCTAGATATAGATTCACGTCAGCTTGTTAGAGAGTGGCGTCAACTGATTGGTCTGATGCCGGGAGCTGAATCTTTCACCTTCAGAGCAGAAATCGGCCGTTCTAGCGATCCGATTGATGTGCAATTAACAGGTACGTCTTTAACTCAGTTAAAAGAAGCTGCTGAAAAGATCAAAACACATCTAGCAACTTACCCAACCATATTCGATATTTCAGATAGTCTCAGTGATGGTAAAGATGAATTAAGAGTTGAATTAACGGAGCAAGGTGAAGCTTTAGGCTTAACACGCACCGAAATCTCAAGGCAAATTAGAAGTGCTTTTTTTGGTGCGCAAGTGCAGCGCATTCAGCGTGGTAGGGATGATGTTAGAGTCATGGTGCGCTTGCCGCTTGAAGAAAGAAGCAAGCTGACAACGTTAAATGAGTTACTGATAAAAGTGCCTAATGGTGGTGTTGTACCACTAAATCATGTCGCAGAGCTTATACCAGGTCAAAGCCCTTCAACAATTTACCGTATTGATAGATACCGTACAGTGAATGTTGTGGCAGATGTCGAAAAGAATAACACCAATATGACGGTGTTACAGCAAGAATTAAAGGTCTATTTAGATAATCTGGTAGCGCAATACCCAGGTCTTAATCACTCATTAGAAGGTGAAGCGAAAGAGCAAAGAGAATCTTTTGGTTCACTTGGTTGGGCGTTAATATTTGTGTTCTTCATTATCTATGCGCTATTAGCTATTCCTTTTAAATCTTACATACAGCCACTCATTGTAATGAGCGTTATCCCATTTGGCATGATAGGCGCGGTGATAGGTCATTGGATCATGGGCATGGATTTAACCATTATGAGCTTATTGGGTATGTTGGCGCTTATCGGTGTGGTAGTAAATGACTCATTGGTGCTTGTGGATTATATCAACAAGCAAAAGCTGCAGGGGAAACACGTCGCCACTGCGGTTTTACATGCAGGCGTTGCGCGTTTTAGACCTGTAATGTTAACCAGTATCACAACATTTTTCGGTTTAATGCCTTTGTTATTTGAGCAACAAACTCAAGCACAGTTTTTGATCCCTATGGCAGTTTCACTAGGCTTCGGGATTGTATTTGCCACTTTGATCACTTTGGTGTTAGTACCAGTGAATTACATGCTTGTTGAAAGGGTTATGGGCAACAATAGCAAATAAACGGCTACTATTTAAATCTAGATAAAATTGAAAGCGAAAGTAATAAGCCCCTTTTATAGGGGCTTATGAATATTAAGCAATTTGGGCTCTGAGCTGGGCTTTTAACTGATTATTTTCAATTTCAAGTTGTTGAGCTTTAAGCGTGATCCTTAGGATGTTTTTTAACTCAAAGTTATCCCAAGGTTTAGTCAAAATGATACTTGCCACTTCATCTTCTATGGCTTTTTGACATGCATCCATATCAGAATAACCAGATAGTAAAACTCTGGCAATTTCTGGGTTTGTTCGCTTTATTTGAGTCAGTAACTCAATGCCGTCCATATTAGGCATTCTGATATCTGACAAAATAATATCGAATTCATTATCAGCTATGAGCTTGAGTGCTTCATGTGAACCATTTGCCTTACTGATTTTATAATCTTTTCTTAGTACTCGACTAATGGCGTTTAGTACTTCAGGCTCATCATCTACTAGTAATATGTGCGCCATAATAACTCCTTAGTGTTCAGATACCTGAGTATCTTCATAAATGCTAGAATAAAAAACCTAAACAGACAAACTTAGACTATGCTTAAATAACGCTTTTAAATCATGGGCACATTGTTTTATATGTCTCATGTGAGGGTATAGACGCCATGCTTTAAGCGAAAACTTCATTGAATTTAAGTAGTTTTGATTTTCACGATACATTTCCCCATATGACTCTAATAGCCAAGCATGAGCGTGCTCTTTGGTTTTTTTAGAGACTGTTTCGTGTTGACCTATTCGGTTGATGATGTCTTCAATGGCATCTAAACGTTTTTGCCTATTTGATGTTATTGAATTCGGTCTCATTAAATAGCCCATGGTGTTGTCAGCGGTATATGCAATGTCGCTGATGAGTGCAATTCTTAACCAGCAATCCCAATCGCTGGCACTTCTGAGGCTTGGATCAAAACCACCAGCTTGTAAAATAGTTGATTTTCTAACTACAACGCACGACGTACCGATGACATTAGTTGTGAGTAGAAAGTTGACTGCATTATCTAAATTAACATATTCACCTTGGCTCTTATTTCTATGTTTAGAAAACTCCGGCCAATAACCATAACAATCTATGATGTATTCATAATCCATGGTGAGATGGTCATAGTTTGTAAAAGATAATCCACAATTCGGGTTGGCTTTAAAATAATTAATTTGTTTCTCTAATTTATCTCTATACCAAAAGTCATCAGCATCTAAAAAAGCGATATATGATGCATTTGCTGCTCTAATCGCGCGATTTCTTGCAGCGATTACGCCTTGATTTGCTTGTGTGATTAAACGGAGCTGAGGGTTTCTTACCTGTTGCTTCAATAACCAGTCTACAGAACCATCTGTTGAACCATCATCGACAATAATGATTTCGCAATTAACACCTTTTTGCATCATTATAGAATCAATGGCTTTAGGTAAAAACTCTAAGCAATTGTAATTAGGAATTATCACACTGACATCAGGTTGCATAATCGTATCTCCAATTCATGTTTGCTTAGATACGGCAAGCTTTGTTCCAGCCTTTAAAGTGCCGATTTACAGTAAGATTTGTGAGATTGCGTTGCAAAATGCAAATAATTTGCAAAATTAAGATGGTTATTTGCAATTAGAGATACTTTTTAAGCGGCACAGAGATTGCGATGCCAAACCGTATCTTATGGTGGAGTTTAAAAATGAAACATATCGCAATTATGGTCCCAAGCTTTCCCGTACCATCTGAAACATTCGTAATTACAGAGATAAAAGCATTACAAAAAGCAGGTCATAAAGTATCTGTTATTACTTTTGAACAATGTGAAAACGACATTGAGTTGCCTTGTGATGTCCATGTTTTAAAGAAAACGCAGCTAATAGACACAGTGTTTAGCCTCACTGAACTGCCTTTTGCTTTAATAGTTAAAGGCATCAAGGCATCAGTCAGGCAAAGTGCAATTAGTACTACCTCTCTTTTATTCTTTGCGACGAAAGCAGCTGAAATAATAAAAGTAAATAAAATTGAGCATATGCATTGTCATTTTATGCATAACAGTCTGGCATATGGGGTTGTTGCAGCAAAACTTGCCAATATTAGTGTGTCATCAATTGGTCATGGTCATGATATCTATGTAAACAGCGCGGATTTACAAGCAAAAGTACATGAATGCGACTTTTGCGTCGCAGTATGCGAAGACATGCTTAAATTGTTACATCGATTTTCTCCTACCAAAGCAAAGTTGTTGCACTGTGGTGTAGATACTGAAATATTCCAACCCGACACACTACAAGCTAATAAAGAAATTAAACTACTTTTTTTTGGGCGTTTAGTTGAAAAAAAAGGGCTTAGTTATGCGATTAGTGCACTAGCTAATCTACCTGTTGAGATTAGACCGAAGCTAGATATTATTGGAGATGGGCCCCTTAGGAGTGCTTTAGAGTATCAAGTCGATGAAATGGGAGTCAACGACTATATTGACTTCGTAGGTGCAAAAAAACCACAAGATATAAGAAATATGGCGAAACACTATGATGGATTTCTAGCGCCATTTTGTATTGCTGAAAACGGCGACAAAGATACGGGGCCAGTCGTTCTAAAAGAAGCGATGGCAATGTCATTGCCTGTGATCACCTGTGATGTGATGGGGTGTGCTGAGATAGTCGATGACTCAGTTGGTTATCTTGTAGAAAGTCGTAACACACAAGCTTTAACACGCGCAATTAATCAATATGTACATTTAAGTAAAGAACAAAGATCTAAAATGCGTCTTGCAGCTAGAGCGCGTGTACTTGAAAGATTTGATGCATTTAAACAAGCCAAGCAACTTTCTGATTGGATACAGCAGGCTTAATCATGAGTAAGGCGACAAACATAGTCTACTACGCATTAGCGATTTTAAGCTTAAAAGGCATTAGTCTGGTTATGATGCCGATCATGACGCGCTATCTCAGTGTATCTGATTACGGTATGCTGAACTTCCTAGTCAGTATTGCCAGTATGTTGAGTATTGTTTTGTCTCTTGGTCTAAGTGAATTGCTGTATAGATTCAATCAATTTAAAAACAATTCACAGCGCTTTGGATTTTACAAATCATACTTAAAGGTTGCACTTTGTAGCGCTTGTTTGTGCTTTATATTTGCAATTTTCTTTGTAGATACTTTAATAACGCTACTTCCAACTGAAGTGTCGATAGAGGCATTAAGACTGCTATTCATAAACCTAGGGGGCAGTGTAGTTTTGTCTTTACCGCTCGCTATACTTAGGATCCATGGCAAAGCAAAAGCATTTATGTTGACCTCTGTATCACAAGGGGGACTACAAGCCTTATTAACTTTGTTACTGCTCGAAGCTGGGTATGGTGTTGTTGGCGTGATGCTTTCGGGCGCTATGGCTGTATGGTTTATTCTTTTAATTCTGGCTTGGCATTATAGAGCCTTTATAATTGCAAACGAAGATAGTGGAACAAACATAACGAATGAACATGGCCTTTATATTCTTTCTATTACCTTATCTTCTCTATTTGCTTATGGTTTAAATGGCGCGGAAAACTGGTTTTTAGTGTCGTTTCAGGGCAAAGAAACACTCGCTATGTATTTTGTTGCAACACAATTCGCGCTTGTAACTTCTATAGCATTCGAACCATTCAGATTATGGTGGTTTCCACAACGATTCAATACGTTTCAAAGTAATGAGCAAAAAGCAGCAGATATCCCACTCTATGGTTTAGCGTATGCGCTGCTCATAGTCATCACCATGATGACACTGGGACCATTTATGATTGATTTTCTGCTTCCTAATGAATATGCAGAATCTAAACAAATACTACCTTGGCTATGCGTCGTTTTCTTCATAAAAACCATATCTGAACTACTGAATCTAGGTTGTTATTACAAAAACAATGCGCAAGCAGCACCCATCATAAATGGGCTTTGTGCTTTGCTTGCCATTTTTGGCTGCTACTTGAGTTTAAAATATTATGATCTAAACATGATGCTCTATGTACTAACAGCAGTTCATACGATCCGTAGTTTGATGTTCTTAATTAGAAGCCAACTATTGGTGACCTTACCTTATAAATACAAATATTTGATTCTCATGATAAGCCTGTTAGTGGCGCAGACATTGCTAGTTTCCCACTATCAGTTGTATGCATTGATACTTTTTGCAAGCGGCTGTCTGATTGTTTTAAGTGTTGGCTTTATTCAACGTAAACAAGTAATGCATCTTCTAAGAGGCTAGCAATATGGACATAAACCAAAGTAAGAATCAAAAATTACAATATTGGTCTGCTGCCGCCATTTTGTGTATGTTGACGTATGTTTTGTACACCACGTTTGGGGTAATATCAGTTTTTGTCTTGCTGCTGTTACCCTTTGCACTTTATAGCACAATAAAAGCAAGTACAGCCTTTGTCATACTGTTTATCTTATTTAGCTATTTCAGACTCCACGAAGCATTTCCTGTTTTATATAACTTCAAAATACCAAAAATGTTGGCTCTGGCTGCCATGCTTGGCATTGTTTGGCACTTATTCATTAGCTTGAAACTCAAACCCTTTTGGCATACTTGCCATGCGATGTTTACCATTTTCTTTTTTTGGATCACCGTGTGTGTTTTTATGGCAACTAACCGAGCAGAGGCGATGTCGATGTACACGGGTACGCTATCAAAAGTATTCTTGATGGTGTTCGTTATTAGTTGGCTCATTAATACCGCAAAGCTTATGACCTATACCCGTATAGGCATAATGATCTCTGGTGCACTATTAGCCAGTGTCGCTATTTACAACAAACTAAATGGTATTGGTCTTATTGAAGGCACTCGGGTGACAATATCTCGAGAATATCGTTCACAGATCGGTGATCCAAACGACCTATCTTTAGTGTTACTTTTTCCAGTGGCATTTTTCGCTGGCGAAGTTTTTAACTCAAATAACAAACCTTTTTTTAGGTTCCTCGCATTTCTCGGCATTCTGCTTATGTGCTGGGGAATAATCGCAACGCAAAGCCGTGGAGGCTTACTGGGTATTTTAACCATCATGGGCTTCTTTATTTCAAAGAGAATTAAAAATCCAATTCTGCTAGGTAGTATTGGCGCTGTGGCTGGTTTGTTCTTATTGGCTGTCGCAGGTATAGGTGATAGACAAAGCGGCGGTGCAGCCGAAGAAGGGGTAGATGAGTCAGCCATGGGGCGTATTTACGCTTGGCAAGCAGCTATAAATATGGCACTAGCAAACCCTTTCACAGGGGTTGGTATAAATAACTTTTACGTTAATTATTTTTTCTTTAGTCCACATTGGGATGGCAAGAATCATGCAGTACACAGTACATGGTTTCAGGTTTTAGGTGAAACGGGGTTTGTTGGTCTTATACTTTTTGCGATGCTTATTGTATCTATATTTAAAAGTTTAAGACGTAGTAATTTGTACTGTAAGAGTAAAAACAAAGAATCGTTGTTTGTTAATGTTCACATCCTTCAAGCTGGACTATTTGGTTTTATGGTGTCAGGTACATTTTTAACACAAGCCTTCACTTGGCCTTTATACATAGTACTTTCGTTAACAATTGCACTAGAACGTTTATTAACGAAAGAAAACGATGACAAGAGGTAGGTTATGTACATTGCATTGAAAAATTGGGTTAAAACAGATAATTCTCAACTTGGCAAATTAGTCCGTAAACTTGTATTTGGTATTAGACATATCGAGTTTCCAGTGCTCCCTCTATTTCACAAAGGGCTTTATGCTGCCCATCGCTTTATGCAAAACTTTTTGCATTCTGCAACGCAATTCTTTTATTTTACACCCATGTTTAAATCTCGGATAAGTGGTACCAAAAAAAGGCTTTCATTGTATTGCGGTATGCCACAAATCTTTGGACCACTTGAGATTTATATTGGTGACGATGTACGCATGTCGGGAATTACAACATTTTGCGGACGTGCGGTATCTAAACAAACCCCAGAGCTACGTATTGGTAACAATGTCGATATAGGGTGGCAAAATGCAATTTCGGTTGGCAACAAAGTCATTATTGAAGACGATGTTCGTTTTGCAGGTAAAATTTTTCTAGCCGGTTTTCCTGGCCACCCCGTTGATTGTGAGCTACGCGCACAAGGTTTACCAGACACTGACGATCAAGTTGGTGACATCATAGTAAAAAAAGGTGCATGGGTTGGTACAGGCTCAACCATCATCGCTGGTGTGACAATTGGTGAGGGAGCCATTATTGCTGCTAACTCTGTTGTCACTAAGGATGTACCACCATTCACTCTAGCGGGTGGCAATCCCGCTAAAGTCATCAGAGCTTTGTAGGAGAACGTTATGCGATTTGTCGTTTTCGCTGAAGATTGGGGAAGCCACCCAAGTAGCACACAGCACCTTTTTACGCGGATTGCAAAAGAGCATGATGTCATTTGGTTTAATTCAATTGGTATGAGAAAGCCAAGTATAAATTTAAAAGACATTAATCGAATTGTTACAAAGCTTTCTTTGATGATAAAAGATAAGTTTGTTCATGCAAGCAAAGCACATGACAAAGCAAATCAAGTAGATGCATCACATTCTCCCAAAGTGCAGAACCCATTGGTGTTGCCATGGCATGATAATACACTGTGTTCAGCATTTAACTCATTCAAAATAAATCAATTAATCGATACATCAAACGAAGAGCCAATAATTTATTGGTTAAGTGTCGCCACCGCCAACAATGCAATAAAGTTAAGACCGCAAGACAAGCTTATTTATTATTGTGGTGATGATTTTTCATCCCTTGCAGGCGTTGATCACCAAATGGTTGAAGCGTTTGAAAAAGCATTAATTGAAAAAGCTGATAGGATCTTTGTGATCAGTGATAAGTTGATGCGTAAGATGCCGGCAAATAAAACACAGCTACTTGAGCATGGTGTCGATTTTAACTTATTTAATCAGCCAAAACCCAAAGCAGATGAGTTATCAGGTAAGAATAATGTCATTGGTTTTTATGGATCTATTTCAAGCTGGTTAGATATAAATTTATTAGAGTACTGTGCGAGACAAAGGCCAGAATACCAATTTGTATTGGTTGGAAAAGCTGAGGTAGATATTTCAGAACTACTTTGCTTGAATAATGTCACACATCATCAAGCAATTGACCACAAAAAACTAGCTGGTTTTTCACAGCACTGGCAAGCTTCAATTTTGCCTTTTAAAGATAATGGTCAAATTCAGTCATGCGATCCATTAAAGCTGAAAGAGTATTTAGCTGCAGGAGTGCCGATTGTGGCAACCGATTTTCCTGCAGTAAGACGATTTCAAGACGCGGTTTTAATTTCTAATTCTGCAGAAGGCTTTTTAAATCGCCTCGATATAGCCGTTGCCATAAATCATTTTCCACAAATCGCTTGGAAATCTCATTCTAGTGACTTAGTTAAACGCCATAGCTGGGATCATAAAGCCCAATTTGTTCTATCAGAGTGTAAAAATTTTCATACCAACCCACTGAATTAACGAGCATTAGTTATTAGTGGGTGGGTATGTAATACCCAGCATCTTTCAAATCCTAAATTCCTTTCTATTTTTAAAGTTGGTTCTATTCTTGCGACTGTTCATAACAAAGATATGAAATCTTTGTTTTTAAGTGACATTTTGCAAGTGGGTTTAATTTTGCTTTGCAAAATGCAAAATGGATGAATTGTATGATATTGGCACAAGCTCAAATTAAAAGACTACTGTATTTAGCGTTATACGCCGTATACGAACGCTATCAGTTAGTTTTGCTGCCATTTATCATAGTCCCAATCATTGTCATTGGCTTAAGTGCAACGGCTGAAAAGCAATATACCAATCATGCCAGTATCCTAATTGAAGAATCGGCGCTATTAAATCCTTACCTAGATGAATTGTCTTTTTCATTCGAACTATCAGAGCGTATAGATGCACTCCGTACTTTGGTGTTGAGTAGAAACAATTTAGCCGAAATTGTTGAAGAAATGCAATTAGTCCCTGTGGGCGCGCCAATAAGAGAAGTTGAGCAAATGCGTCAGAAGTTAGGCCAGGCAATTTCTATCTCAGTCGTTGGTGATGAACTTGTAAAAATAAGCTTTAAATGGAACAACCAAGCCCAAATGAAACCAATTCTCGAGCTTGTGGTTGAAAAGTTTATCGAGCGACTACTAGCACCAACTAAATCGTCTTTAGATACCTCAGAGCAATTCTTTTTAGATCAACTTGAGCTAATGAGAACAGAACTTGAAAAGTCGGAAGATCAATTAGCACAATTTAAAGCAGATAACCGAGATGCTTTACCAGAGCTGATGAGCGTGAACCAGGAAACCATGTCACGCCTTGAACAGCAAAAGCAAATGAAAACCGTGGTACTCAGTGGGGCCCAGGCCAAGTTTAATACGCTTGCAAAGAAAATGAGTAAAGCAAACCCAATTCTAGGTCATATTGAAGATAAGATTCTTCGTACTGAGGCTGAAATTGCACTTTTAAGAACACGTTATACCGATAAGCACAGCAAATTACAGGCTAAATTAAAAGAGCTTGAAAACCTAAAAGCGCATAAGCAAACCATAAGCGAAAAACATCAATCAATTGATTCAACGGACCTAGATTCGCTTTGGCAAATCGCCAATACCTTGCCGCAAGATGGAGAAAAACAAAATAACGCCTTGTTGGTCTCCCAATTATTAACGCTCGAAGAAGCCAAAAATAGCTTGGCTCAACATCAACAAGAACTGGATATGTTAGACGAGCAAATTAGACTAATTGCAGCGCGTTTAAGTAGTACCACTGACATAGATAAAAAGCTTCGCAAATTGCAACGTGATTTAGAAGTAAAACAAAATCTATATAAAGATATGTTAGAGCGTTATGAAATGTCTAAGGTCACGGGTCAGCTAGTTCGCTACGAAGGCCCTGATAAAGTTAAGACAATTGAACGTGCTTATAGCCCTAGCGTACCAATTAATAACCCATTATGGATCAGTGTCGTCCTTGGTATTGTCCTTGGGCTATTTTGTGGCATAGCACTTGTATTTGTCTATGCACTACTTGATACACGCATTAAAGACATGAAGACAGTGGCCCATCTTACAGAGCAACCAGTACTGACCGTCATGCCGATAGTTCATCAAGAGTTTGAACGAGAGATTATCATTGAAGCATCGAGGAGTTCTTATGAATAACGTACTACAGCTAATTCAGCATCCACAGATAGGTGGTTTAGAGAAGATGGTTCTTACACTGTGTCAGCAAAGTGAGTTCTCAAATAAAATGGCTTTAGTTGCCCTTGAGGGCTCAACTAATCGAGCTTTATCAGCATGGCCAGCATTAAAAGAGCTTTCTCATTTTGAATGTTTAGATAAACAACCTGGTATTTCTTACCTAACAGTAAAAAAGCTCATCAAACTCATTGACGAGTGGGGCATTGATACGATCCACAGCCATCATGTTGGTCCTTTATTTTATGGCGCTATGGTCAAAATGTACAGACCACATGTTAAACACATTCATACAATGCATGATGCTTGGTATTTAAATAACTTTAAACAGCGTTTACTAACTAGGTTAGTTCATAGCCTGACTAAAGTAACCATAGTGACAGACGCGAATGCAGTAGCATCTGAACTGACACATCAAACCTCTATTAAAGCGGATTATGTGGTGCACAACGGCATAGACACTCAGCTATTCAGACCTTTTTCCAAGTATCTTGCTCGTTGTCGCTTAGGTTTACCAAGTGGTATTAAACTGGTTGGCTGTGCTGCAAGAGTCGAGAAGGGGAAAGGCCATATAGCCCTAATTGATAGCCTTAAATCTTTGCCAGATCACGTTCACCTTGTTTTTGCGGGAGACGGCAGTCAACGTGAGTTTTACACCAAATACGGTATAGAAAAGTCACTACAAGATAGAATTCATTGGCTCGGTAAAGTCGATGCTATGCCGCTGTTTTATTCCGCCATTGATGTGTTTTGTTTATTTTCAGAGCGAGAAGGGCTTCCACTTACCTTGCTTGAAGCGATGGCCTGTAATATTCCAGTTATTGCTTCTGATGTCGGTGGCGTTAAAGAAATTGTGAGCAAACAAAGTGGTATTTTACTAAACGTAAATATGGCCCATTGTTTGCCAGATGTTATACAGAGAGGTTTGTCGTTACAAAACGGCACAAAGGTCAG
The DNA here is from genome assembly GCF_040104455.1 of Pseudoalteromonas sp. BZB3. NCBI lineage: Bacteria > Pseudomonadati > Pseudomonadota > Gammaproteobacteria > Alteromonadales > Pseudoalteromonadaceae > Pseudoalteromonas > Pseudoalteromonas sp. BZB3. The sequence continues at coordinate 239,830 of NZ_JBECOS010000011.1, forward strand.
AGCACATGCTTTAGAGCTTGGTTGTTCGAAAAAAATGACAAAACGTTATGACTACTTATATCAAAGCATAAAAAGCTAGGAGTAAGTTATGAATACCATGGATATCATTCTTATCATCTGTATTGGCTTAGTGATCTATCACCATGGGGTGTACCCTTTGGCAATCAATGTTGTTGCAAAATACAAACAGCGTCGCAATTTGCAAAGCGATTGTATTAAGGCGTATCAGCCAAAAATTGCTGTGTTCATGGCAGCTCATAATGAGCAAGTATATATTTATGACAAACTCATCAATATCGCCAGTCAAATTTACCCAAATGAAAAAATTGCCATTCATCTTGTGCTTGATGGTTGTACTGATGACACACTCGCATGCGCAACCCCAGCACTCGATAGACTGGCTGAACAAAATATATTTTGTCACATCGATGTGTTTGATGAGAATAAAGGCAAGTTAAACGCAATTAATCATCTCATTAACTTGTACAGCAGTGATTATGATGTGGTGCTGTTTTCAGATGTGAGCGCTATGCTAAGTATAAATGCTTTTCAAGAAGTCGCTTGCAAGATGGCTGATAAGAAAGTTGCAGTAGTATCAGGCTTATATCAAGTGTATGACCAAGCTAACAATGAACAGAGCGGCTACTGGGCACTGCAAAATAAAACACGGTTAGATGAAAGTATTTTTGGTGCTGTGAATGGTGTCTCGGGCTCTTTGCTTGCCATTAAAAGTCATTTAGTCAAACCTCTCGATGAAGGCACCATTAATGACGACTTCATTCAAGCGGTTCAAGCAGTAGATAAAGAACACGTGATTGCAATATCAGAAGACATCAACATGGTTGAGATGGAAGAAGATGCGTTAGACAAAGACTATTCACGCCGTGTGCGTATTTGTGCAGGAAACTGGCAACAACTTGGCTTACTAGTTAAGAAGTTCGGGTCTTTTAACCTGTGGCAAAAACTTATTTTTACGTCTAGTAAGGGACTAAGAGGCGTCATGCCAATTTGTATCGCTGTACTTTATATTTCTTTATTCAATCAGGCTGTAATAGTAGGCGGTTTATATTCGGTTGCAGCAACTGGGTTACTAATAACTAACTTAATTGGTTTAGCTAAAATCCATGGACTGTTCAGTTTTAAGATTCCTGTAATCGATTCTGTAAATTATATGTTGTTTAGTTATCTAGTTGGTTTATACGGAATCGTACAATTTCATAAAGGTGTCTATAAACAAAGTTGGTCTCGTGTGCCTATTAAAATTAACTCAGACCAAAAACGCATCTTAATTACAAAGCGAATTATCGATGTGATTGGCGCTTCAGTTGGTCTGCTATTAACTGCACCTATTCTGTTGCTTGTAGCCATTGCCATTAAGCTAGATTCAAAAGGGGGCATCATCTACAAACAACTAAGAGTTGGCAAGTCAACAGACACCTTCGTAAGCTTAATTTACGTTTATAAGTTGAGAAGTATGTATATTGATGCAGAAGCGCGCAGTGGCGCTATATGGGCTTCTGATAACGATCCTAGGATCACACGTGTGGGTCGTTTTTTAAGAAAAACACGTTTAGATGAATTACCACAATTATGGAATGTATTAAAAGGTGAAATGTCTTTAATCGGTCCGCGTCCTGAACGTCCAGCATTTTATAAAAACTTAGAAGAAAACGTACCTTACTTCACACACCGTACTTATCAATTAAAACCGGGGATTTCGGGTTTAGCGCAAGTAATGAACGGCTATGATGAAAATATTGAAGGTGTAAGAAGAAAAATAGCCTGGGATTATGCTTATGCGTTGTCATTGTCTAGCTTTTCATCTTGGTACAGAACAGAGATGAGCATTTTAGTTAAAACCATTCAAGTCGTGCTTATGGGGAAAGGGAAGTAATCTATATAAATTGTCGCTTTGATATAAATCCAAGCCAAGTTCTAATTTGGCTTTTTTCCTTTCGGTTAAGCCTTTCGCGTATATCCAATTTTTAATTCCCAAGTGACTCGCATTTTGCAATTTTTTGCAGTTTAACCTATTGCAATTTGCGAAAACTAAAATCCACCGCCTTCAAAAGGTCATTTATCTCAATGGTTTAAAGTATGGCATTCAACTTGATAGTTAAAGTTAAACCTAACGAGAGGATAACTATCATGTATCAGCAACTACCAACAGAAGTAATCGACGACAAAATCATTGTAGAGCTACCAAATGACTTTTCAGGTATGTCTGTAGACAGATATAGAGAACAATTTGATTCACTTGCGAATACACATAAGGAGAACATTGTACTAAATTTCAATAAGACAGAGTTTATTGATTCATCAGGTATTGGTGCAATGGTGTTCTTATTCAAGCGGATTGAGCAACGTGGCGTGAATATGCAATTGCTGAAAGTAAACGGTCAACCAAGAAAATTAATGACCTTACTAAGAGTAGACTTAACCATTGATTTTATTGATGAGTAGATAAAATTAAAACCAGGAGAGTTGCTATGAGATGGATGTATATTTTACTAATGCTGATAGTAGTTACGGGCTGTAGTACTTGGCCCGAACAAGGCAAAGGTGGTTGGGCTGAAGAGTATCATCCTGACAATGAGACAAATAGCGAAACCTGGTATGCATCAGCACCGATGCACATTGCAAACGAATATGAACATATTCAAATGAAATTAGATTGGTTGAAAGTACGTGGTATCAATAGATGTATGCCTGCACAAGTATATCAAGCTGAAATGTTATCTAATCGAATAAAGCGTATGCTTGCAGCTGAAATGTACTCAGATGCACAGGCTGACTTAAGAATTTTTTATCATCAACTGAATTTATTACAAAACCACTTTGAACGTGTCTTGAAGCTGACTGGGTGTGCTATGGCAAAAAACGACACGAGTAAAGGCGATTCACTCAAAATAATAAAGCAAATCAAATCACTACTGAACAGTGACAATCAATTTGCATTTGATAGTTTCGAAGTGACACCAAAATACATGAAAAGGCTTACCCAAGCCGCTGATCTATTGAAACTAGTTCCTGAAATTGAGTTACTTCTTGTAGGTCATACAGATAAGAAGGGCATTGACTCTGATAATTATGAGCTAGCCTTTAAGCGGGCAGAAAAAGTAAAGCATTGGTTAAGTGTTTATGGTGTTAATCCTGCAACCATTACAACTGTAACGCAAGGGAGTCTTTCCCCTTACAGCGAAAGCGATAACAACGCGGTAAGCCGCCATTCAGATAGACGTGTAAATGCTTATATTCTCAATGCTGAATCACAAATCGATGCAGAAACTCAGCTAAAACCACTTACATCGTGGACGGATGAGCTGACTAAGGAGCGCAGTGATGATAAAAATTAATCTAAACAGCCTGATACCTTTTTTGCTTTTAATCATCGCTTCGAGCATTTCTTTGCCTTCTTCTGCAGAAGTAGCATCCTCAACGGAAGGTAAAGCAACCATGATAGAAGTCGGCAATAAACTATTTTTAAATATGCCAAACGAAGAAGATTTCGCTGATGTATTTGAGGTGGATAAAAAAGGCCAAATCAATGTGCCTGAAATTGGCAAGGTGACAGTGGCAGGTAAAACCATTCAACGAGTCGAAAATGAAATTAAATTGCAGTTGAGCGGAGTATACAAAGGTCTTGAGCAGTTTTATGTAGAGATAAGAGCAAGAGACTTACTCGTTACAGTTTTAGGTTATGTCAATGAGCCGTCTCAAGTGAGTATTCCTGAAGATGGCAACATACAGATGGTTATATCACAAGCAGGAGGACTGAAACCTGGTGCTCAACTAAATAAACTTCAGATCCGACGTGGTGACGAAAGTATTAGTTTTGATTACAAGGCTTACCTTGATAGTGGTGACCCAAACAAACTTCCAGCGCTTAGATCAGGTGATATTGTCTTTGTACCAGTCTCACCGCTGCTTGGTAATGTACAAATTGATTTCGACGCCCAGACGCTATCTGCATCAGGAGATGCTGAAGGCAATGAAAAAGCCGTGACGCTGTTTGGTGAGTTACATAGCCCCGGCAGTTTTTCTTACAAAGAAGATATGAATATTATTGATGCACTAATGCGTGCAGAAGGGGTAACGCGCTATGCAGATGTAACAAAGATCCGTCTTATACGTAACGGCGAGCCTGAAATATTCGATTTGAAACAGTATTTAGACTCGGGCGAAGAATCTTTACTACCCAGAATAGAAGGTGGTACCACAATTTATGTGCCGATTATGGTTGAAGATGTGAATACCACAGCAAGAACCGTTTATATTATGGGCGAAGTTCAAAAGCCAGGCGCCTATGAGTCGACCGATAAAATTGGTTTTTTAGATATTCTAGCTAATGCAGGTGGCCCTACTCGTTTTGCTGAAACACGACAAATTCGAATTTTGAAGCCAACTGGTGAAAGCATTTATTTTGATTTGCAATCATACAGCGATGGCGTAGCGACTTCTCCAATCCCACCGATTAATCCAGGTGATGTGGTATTTGTTCCAGAAAAAACAGATATCAATGAAAAAAGCTGGCTTAAAGTTCCGCCTCAACGTGCAGTAAAAGTAATGGGGGCGGTTAATAGTCCTGGCCGTTATGAATGGAGTGACGAAATGGATTTCACGGATTTATTTGCTCACGCTGGTGGTCCAACTAAAGGGGCTAATGTCAACGATATTAAGATTTTTAGAGCCGGTGAAGTTTTACAGCGTTTTAGTATGGACGATTATGTAAACAGTCCAGATGGTAGTTATCCGCTACCTAGCATTCAAGCGGGTGATACAATTATCGTTGAAGAATTACCGCACGACCCTAAAGACAATAAATCTCAATGGGTAAGACAAGATCCAGATACTTCAATTTATGTAATGGGACAAGTTGGTGCCCCTGGCCGATATGCATTTGATGAGTCACTGCATTTCATTGATATTTTATCTGCAGCTGATGGGCCAAACAGTAATGCTGATATTAGAAATATACGCATTACGCACCGAAATGGCTATGAAGCCAGAGTGAGTAAACTTGACCTAGCACTTTATTTTGAGACTGGAGACGAAACGCTCTTTCCGAAAGTACTCCCTGGAGACACAATTTATATTCCTGAAAAATCGAGAGATTGGTTAAGTAGAAAGAAAGAAAATGTCGTTCGCGTGATGGGGGCGATAAAAACTCCCGGGCGTTATTCGTTTGATGATTCTATGACTTTACTTGATTTATTAGCTGAAGCTGGTGGACCGACAGGAAGTGCTTTGATAGAAAACATTGTTGTGATAAATCACTCTTGCTGTAAAGAGCAGGCAAGACGTTTCGACCTTGAAGAGTTTATACGTGAACCTAATTCAATGCGCATTCCGGTTTTACGTGCAGGTGATACCGTATATATACCTGATCAAGGACAAGATTTTGGACAAAGAGCGAAAAGTTCAATTGTAGATTTCTTAACAATACTTGCGTTGGCGGTGGGTCTATGAAGTTAATTCCTACAGAATATCAAGAAGTTGAAGCTGTCTATAGAAGTATTGTAGACAGAAAAGCTAAGTGCTTATGTGTTTTTTCTCCAGTGGGAGAAGAGGGAACAAGTTCAATTTCGGTTTGCCTAGCAAGAAGACTACAAACCATCGACAAGAAAGTGTTATTAGTTGACTTAAACTCTTACAACCCAATGTCATTTGATTGGTTAGAAGAGCAGATGGACGACCAAGGTTGGAGTTTTGATGATATAAGCTGTCAGCTTTACACAAAACCTTTAAAGCAATTTGACTTTCTAACGGTTAAAGAGTTGAAAGAAGACGCACAAGTAAGAGAGTTTGGTATTTTAAAACAAGCGATTTTAATGCTTGAGCAGGAGTTCACTTATATCATCTTTGATATGCCACCTTTAATGCAAAATAATCGACAAAATATTCCGCTTCATGTTATTTCAAGTGCAACAGATATGGCGATTTTGAATGTGGCACTTGGCATTAACAATGAAGAACAAGTTCAAGTCAGTGTAGATAAAATTAAAAAAGCCAATTTCAAACATATTGAAGTCGTCGTGAGCCAGTTTGCTCTACCTCCGTTAGGCCCGCGCTTAATTGAAAGTGTTGAGCATAGATTAAGTCGTTTTCCTTGGCTCAAAGTAAAATTAATCACCACGATTAAGAAACAAAAGTGGTTATTTGAAGCGGTATGAGGTGACTATGTCGACACTATTTTATAGAAGGTTCAATTTAGTCTGGCCTGCAATTCAGTCTGTTAGAGAAATATTGCATCATTATCTTAAGCAGATGAAGGTATCTAACGAAGATATCGATAATACCGGTCTTGTATTAACAGAGTATTTATCGAATTTAATACGTCATTCAGAAGGTGAGGATGGTGTAATGACCCTAGTAATAGACAATATTAAAGGGGGCGTTGCCCTAAAAGTTATTGATAATACTAAATTTTTTGCTGAGTTTGCTCAAGAAGAACAAAACGATCGAAGTGCAGTGATTAACGATGGGCAGTTAAGAGAAGGCGGTATGGGCTTGGCACTGATCAATCACTATTTCCCACAATATCAATACTATGAAGAGTCAGAGCAAAACCATTTCAGAATTACACTATCCAGCACTTCAGATAAAACCAAAGTTGTCATTATCGAGGACGAACTATCAACTTTAAAATTAATCGAATGCTATCTAAAAGGTGATTATGACGTGTATGCATTCGATTGTGAATATAAAGCACACTCTTTTATTTTAAAGCATGAAGTTGATTTATTGCTAATAGATTTGAATTTAAATCAGATGTTGGCTACTAAGTTCATTGAACAGATAAACCGTTACCAGCATTTAGCCAACCTTGGGATTATCGTTATGTCTGTTGACGATGCGATTGATACTATTAAACAAACAGTTTTGGTTGGTATAGACGATTATGTAGTTAAACCGCTCAACAAAGAAGACATTCAACTTATTTGTGAACGTGTTCTAAGGCGAAAAAAAGATACACTTAGATCAAAAGTTAAAAACGCATACAATAATAATTTAATAGAGTTAGATACCCATAAATATTTGTCTGTGTTTGGCAGTGCAACACACGAAAGAAGTGGTGATTTTGTGCTAAATTACAGCAACAAAGAAGCAGGTGCACACTTTGTATTTTTGGTCGATGTTATGGGTCATGGTGAAGCTGCTGCAAACACTGCAAGTGAATTAAAAGGCTTTATTTTTGGCTTAGTAAAGAACTCAGGTGATTTATCGAGTATGGTGAATGATCTGAATGACGCAGTAATTAACGGAATTTGTATTAATAAAGATAAAATTTTCACTTTGCTGGGGTTAAAATTTGTCGAGGACACGCTTGAATACATCAATATCGGTCAACCTAGTTTTTTACTCATTGATAAACAAAACAACTCTGTAATGTCATTAGAGTCGAGCGAGCCTATCATAGGGTTAAATCCTTCATATCAATACAACTCAAAATCTTTGATTTTACCCGCATCAGCTTACATTGTTGCTTTTACTGATGGTCTTCACGAGAATAGCGATAAATTTAGTGCATCAGATCAGTTTATTAAAAATAAACTGAGAGAGATGAGTTTTCAAAGCACTGAATTTCAAACACAACTTTGGCAAAAATGCCTACCTGATTTAACAAAAGAGATTGACGATTCAACGTTACTGGTTCTTAATAAAGTATAGGAAATGATTTTGCAATCAGGAGGTTGCTATGCCAGCGAGTATTTTAATTGTAGAAGATACAGAGTCCCTTGCATTACTGTATCAGTCTTATCTTATTCCTACAGGATTAAAAATCTTTGTAGCGGGCACAGGGCAAGCTGCATTAGATTATTTAAATGCTAATCAACCTGATTTAATTATTTTAGATATCATGCTGCCTGATATGAGCGGTATGGACATTTTAGCGCAATTGCCTGAGCAAAATCGCCCTGATGTTATTGTACTCACAGCCCATGCGAGTAAAGAACTGGCTGTAGAAGCAATTCGTCATGGAGCCATTGATTTTCTTGAAAAGCCGATTGATGCAGAGCGTTTTAGGATCACGGTAAATAATGGTTTAAAATTAAAAACACTCAGCAAAAAAGTCGAAGAGTATCAATCAACGTTTGAAAACGGTCGTTTTTGCCAGTTGATAGGCAAATCTTCTGCAATGCAAAGTGTTTATCAAATCATTTCTAATGCAGCGAACTCCAAAGCTACGGTTTTTATTACAGGTGAAAGTGGCACGGGTAAAGAGTTATGCGCCAAAGCGGTGCATGAGTGTAGTGATCGAAAACAAGCCCCTTTTGTTGCATTAAACTGTGCAGCGATCCCTAAAGATTTAATAGAAAGTGAAATTTTTGGTCATGTCAAAGGTGCATTTACGGGGGCGACATCAAACCGGGAAGGTGCAGCTGGTCAGGCGGACGGCGGTACGTTATTTCTAGATGAATTATGCGAAATGGACCTTGGACTGCAAAGTAAGTTACTCCGTTTTATACAAACCGGCACTTTCCAAAAAGTAGGCAGTGAAACCTTACAGTCAGTAAATGTTAGATTTGTATGTGCAACTAACCGAGACCCTTGGTTAGAAGTGCAAGAGGGACGTTTTAGAGAAGACTTATATTACCGTTTGTATGTTATTCCGATACAGCTTCCAACATTGAGAGAGCGTGGAGAAGATGTTGTGCAAATAGCACAAGCCATGTTTGAACGTATTGCGAAAGAGGAAGGCAAACTATTTGAAAAGTTGACTGAAAACGCTAAACAAAAACTGCTTAACTATGATTGGCCAGGTAACGTACGTCAGCTAGAAAACATGATCCGCAACACCTTAGTCATGAATCATAGTGAGGTCATTGACGCGCATATGTTTCCTGCTTTCCCAATGACTAATAGCAACGTCCAACAAATTACTCCTACCAATCAAGTTAATGCACAATTAACACCTAACCAATCATTTGATGAAGTACAAAAAGGGTCACCTGTCACAACACCAAATGAATTAACGACTAAAATGCAAAGCCATTTTGATATCAGACCTATGTGGATTGTTGAAAAAGAGTATATTGAACAAGCAATTGAAATTTGTGGTAATAATATCCCCAAAGCAGCGGCCATGTTAGAGCTTAGCCCTTCAACTATTTATCGAAAGATGAAAACTTGGGAGCAGTAGCGCCTTAACTATTACATTCAGAGTTTAAGCTAATTTCTGCAATAAACTTGTTCTAAATTAACAGTACTTTTTTTACCCAGCCTAAAATCTCATCATAATAATATTCATTACATAATGGGATGAGTTTTAGGCATGGTGAATTCAAAAGATTCTATAAACATTAACAATGGAAACAAAAGGAAGTGGCAGTTAAATACGTTTTTGAAACTACTAGGGCTTGAACAGAACACATTATTAGACTTATTAAGTTCAAATAATCATTCGAACGAGTTTAATTAAAAGCGCTCTATTTATATCAGAAAACGACTTTGGGTAATGTGTGTTTTCTTTGCCATTTCGGTGCTTTTTTTTCCATTTATGACTTTTATACCTTCGATTACGCGCAAGCTACTGCCATATTAATTAGTCGCCTTGTTTTGTCAGCCAGTCTACTCGCAATGGCTTATTTTATTAATAAATGTTGTTCAGCCTTACTCATTGAAAAAGTGGTAGCACTATCCTTTTTCTTACCTTCATTGTTTTATTTAGCTTCAATGATGACCCTTGATAGTTTTAATGACGTGCCATTTATTTTCTCAATGCTACAATATTTGATTTTAGCTATGGTCGGGCTATTTCCTCTAACGATTAGAGGAAGCCATATTCTAATAGCTTTTATTTTTTTTCCGTTTGCAATTGTACAAAGTCTTTTTTATCAAGGTTATGTTTGGTCACTGTTTAATAATATGTGGCTATTTTTTCTATTCGCTGGAATTAGCTTATGGCTGCAAATAGCGCAACTTTCAATGTTGATGCACCTTTATAGAGAATCGACAGTTGATCCTTTAACTAAACTTATAAATAGACGTGCTTTGTTACGTTCGATCGAACACTTAAAATCTGAAGCAATCAAGTTCTCAGTTATCATGTTTGACCTAGATAGATTTAAGCGTATAAGCGATACATTTGGCCATATTTTTGGTGATAAAGTATTTAAAGAGGCTGCATCTGTATTATCAAATTCGGTAAGAAGTACAGATATAGTTTCACGTTATGGCGGAGAAGAGTTTTTAATAGTACTGCCAGATAAGTCAAATGCTCAGGATTTAAAACTTGCACACAAAATTTCTACGCGATTAAGAGTAGCACCTATTGCAGTGAGTAAGCACAATCATTGTATGTAACCTCAAGTATTGGCGTAACTGAATATCGTTCCGCTGAAACTACCGAGAATATTTTTAAACGCGTAGATGAACTCTTATACGATGCAAAAGAGCAGGGGAGAGATCGGGTTATATCTGATGCTGCTTAACCATTTGATTTTATTAATACTGAGTGTAAATGAAAAATCCCCACATGTGTGGGAATTTTGGTATGAGCTGATAAGGTGTTTAAATTATTTTAAGCCTTTACTCGAGAACAATGTCACTTTATCTGACACGAGTGTGATAGTGATGTTTTTCTCTTCTTCGCCCCATACGCAATTTGTGTGTAATGTTTTTTCTTCACATGAGTCTGCAGAGCCTATAATTGCTTCAACTTCAGCTTTGTCCATGCCGACTTTGATTTTGTCATAGTTTTCTTTATTTACTTTTGAACAGCCAGCTAAAGTAAGTAGTGCTGCAACTAGTAGTAATTTTTTCATATTAACCCTCGTGCTTAGTGTTTATATTTTCTTATTTGAAATATTATCCCGAGTCTAGGGTGATCTAAATAGTGTATATCACCGCTATAAACACGAGTATATTGAGACATTCTTGCTTGTTGTAATTCACCTTCGTTATCAATGAAATTGATATCTAGATCTGTTGTAACAAACAAATAATGTCTGACATGAATTTTCATTAGCCCTTCAACTTGCCACTTAAATTCATCGTTAATCGCTTGATATTGTATAGGCTTATCTAAAAGGCTAATGTAACCATCATTACTGATGTTATTAATTGCTTTATAGCTGGTTGGTTTAGCAATTTTTTGGCCGGCTATGATTTCAATACTTGGCGCTCGTCGTCTACTCATTTCAGGAAAGCGCCAGCCAGTATGTAATATTGGATTCAATCCTTTACGCTTTAACTTATTTAAAACAGATTCAAATTGAAACTGTTCTTCAGCAAGCAAGTACATCGTATCCATATGTTCTTGTGGTTCCGCAAAGGGGGTTAGTGGCAAGGCCTGCATTTCCTCGAGATAGTTTCTATCATCATCACATTGCCAAGAGCTGGATGTCGAGACAATTTGCTGACTCAATTCTCTAGGATCGAATTGTTGTTCACCTGCCAAACATTGGAGCTGACCTTGATTGTTTAGCCCTGTTTCTATCATATCCAATGTTTTTCGAGCCTGAATCGGTTTACGCTCAAGTTTAAAATCTTCTCGTAACTCAGGCGTTGGTTTTTGCTCAAAAGCAATGAGTTCAATCTCAAACCAACGAGTTGCGTTTGCATTGGCTGCAAACGCAGTTAAAAACGTCAATGTTGTGAGCTTTAAAAGCTTATGCTTCATGCAGATGCCTTTTTATCAAAATCATTTATCATGGCTCTGATTAATTTTAGTCTTTCTTGGCCATTTTTTTCTTCTATGTTGAAGCGTAACTTATTTGCCCCTTCCATTCTATAGACTGACGGATTACTTTGTATCAAGGCAATGATGAACGTTGGGTTAATTTTTGTATCAGAACTGAACTCGAAGTAGCCGCCTTTGATGTTCGCTTCTATTTTACTCATACCAATTTTGTTTGCTTGAAGTTTGATTTGCTGTATAGCAAACAAGTTTTTAGTCGCATCTGGTAGCAATCCAAAACGGTCAATAAGCTCAACTTTCATTTCGTCTATTTCATCGGCATTTGCAATAGAAGCGATACGTTTATACATGCTGAGTCGAATATTCACATCTGGAATATAATCATCAGGTAGTAGCGCAGGAATTTTAAGATCTACTTCAGTTTGCTGTTGTAACAAGTTCTCAAGTGTAGGCTCTTTGCCATCACGTAGCGCTTGAACAGCATGTTCAAGCATCTCCATATATAAAGTAAAACCTACTGACTGGATTTGACCACTTTGATCATCACCTAACAGCTCACCGGCACCACGAATTTCTAAATCGTGTGTTGCCAGCGCAAAACCAGCGCCTAAGTCTTCAAGCGACTCTATGGCTTGTAAACGTTTGACAGCATCTTTACTGAGAGATTGGCTATTTCTCGTTAACAGATAAGCATAAGCTTGGTGGTGGCTTCGACCAACACGACCTCTTAATTGATGAAGTTGTGCAAGACCAAGTTTGTCAGCTCTATCCATGATAATGGTATTTGCAGACGGAATATCAATACCCGTTTCGATGATGGTTGTACACACTAGTACATTATGTTTTTGGTGATAAAAATCACTCATCAGGTTTTCTAATTCACGCTCGCGCATTTGACCATGGGCAATGGCGACACTGGCTTCAGGCACAAGCTCTGAAATGTCAAATGCGGTTTTTTCAATAGTTTCAACATTGTTGTGTAAGAAATAAACTTGGCCACCACGTTTGATTTCACGCAAAATGGCTTCTCTTATTAGTTCATCATTACGTTCTTGAACAAATGTTTTCACAGCTAGGCGTTTTGCCGGAGGTGTAGCGATAATAGATAGATCGCGCATACCACTCATGGCCATATTAAGCGTTCTTGGAATTGGTGTAGCTGTCAGCGTTAAAATATCAACATCAGCACGAAGTTGTTTAATTTTCTCTTTTTGACGTACACCAAAGCGGTGCTCTTCGTCGACAATGAGTAAGCCTAAATCACTGAACTTAATATTGTCTTGGATAAGTTTATGTGTGCCGATGACGATATCTATGGTGCCATTTTCTAACTTAGCTAGGGTTTCTTTTTGTTCTTTTGTGCTGTTAAATCGCGATAACACACCGACTTCAACGGGTAAATCTGCAAAACGGTCTTTGAAGTTTTCAAAGTGTTGTTGAGCAAGTAGTGTGGTTGGTACAAGCACTGCAACTTGTTTACCATCGTTAACAGCGGCAAATGCCCCACGCATCGCCACTTCTGTTTTACCAAAGCCTACGTCACCACACACTAATCTATCCATCGCTTGATTAGATTGCATATCAGCAAGTACAGCTTCAATGGCGTTACGCTGGTCGTCGGTTTCTTCAAATGGAAAGCTATCTGAAAAATCACGATAGCCTTGACCATCAAGTTTAAATTTGTATCCAGGTTTGCTTTGACGTTTCGCATAGATATCAAGTAATTCAGCGGCAACATCTCTGACTTTTTCAGCAGCGCGTCTTTTCGCTTTTTCCCATACATCTGAACCTAGTTTATGAAGTGGCGCAGAAGCTTCTTCACCACCAGAATAACGACTCAACATGTGTAAGGCTGATACCGGTACGTACAGTTTTGCTTCGTTCGCATAGGTGATGGTGACAAACTCGGTTGCAACACCAGCAGCATCGATAGTTTGTAAGCCTAGGTATCTACCCACACCGTGATCTAAATGAACAATCGGTTGACCTTCTTTGAGCTCAGCTAAATTACGAATTAAAGCATCTTGGCCTTGCTCATATTTATGCTTTCTTCGGCGTCGTTGCGAAACCTTAATACCAAGTAATTCTTGCTCAGTAATAATATTTAGTTTGGGCTTACCTGAAAGTGAAATACTTTGCTCGAGTGGACTGACAATAATACCGACGTCATTAGAGGTAGCGATAAAATCATTGAGATGCTCGAATTGCTTAAGCTTTAAATTTGTAGTTTTTAATAATGTAAGTAATGATTCCCGACGACCGTCTGATTCTACACTAAATAAAATGCGTGCTTTTTGCTTCTTTTGCTCAGAAACAAACTTTAAAATTGTATCGTAAGGTTCGGCTTTTTTATGGTCTATTCGAATGCCATCGATTAAGGCGGCATCTAAATTTGTGTTGCCCGCTTTAGTAGGCAAGTTAGCTTGACTTAAATTGACACGAGCGAATTGTTTAAACTGCTGATATAGTGACTCTACGGGTAAGTAGAGTTTTTCTGGTGACAATAGTGGCCTTAAAGGATCTACTCGTCGGTTTTCGTATCGCTTTTCAACATCTTCCCAAAAACTCTTTGCAGCATGCTCTATGTCTGCAAGATGCATAATTGCCGCATCTTCTGGGAGATAATCAAAAATGGTAGAAAGTGACTCAAAGAATAGGGGTAAATAATACTCGATTCCAGCAGGCCAGTTTGCCTTGCTAACCTGCATATAGATAGAGTCTTGTTCAGAGCTTGCGCCAAACTCTGCCCGATAAGCCGTTCTGAACCTTTCTATATCTTCTGGATTAGTTGGAAATTCATGCGCCGGTAATAGGTCGATTTCTTTAACGGTATCACTCGAGCGCTGAGTTTCAATATCGAATAAACGAATTGAATCTATTTCGTCGTCAAAAAAATCGATACGGTAGGGCGTTTTACTGCCCATAGGGTATAAATCTACAATAGATCCTCTTACTGCAAATTCACCATGTTCCATGACTTGTTGAGCATGTCGATACCCCGACTCTGTTAATGAGTCTTTTAACTGCTGTGCATCAACCGTATCGCCACACTTAAATTTAAGTGCCTGACCATATATAAAACTTGGCGGAGCTGTTCTAAGCATGAGTGTTGAAACTGGAATAATTAAAACAGTTTTGCTTTGCTGCTTTAATGCATTCAGCGTTTCAAGGCGCTGTGAAATAATATCTTGGTGCGGCGAGAAGTGGTCATAAGGTAGCGTTTCCCAATCAGGGAAAGTCATCACCTTATGCTCTTGTAATAAATAGTCTAACTCTGTTTCAAGGCGCAAAGCAGAAGGGGTGTCGGGAGTGACAATAACCGTCATGGTTTTTTTATCAGCTATGTTTGCACTGATCGTGAGTGCTAAGCCACTGCCTGTTAACTGTCCCCAACTAATTTTATCTTTGTTATTTTTAACCCAAGGCATGGATTGCCAATGCGCAGACGCCATGAAAGCTCCTATTTATTATAATAATGCTGAGAGTTAATACTAATCCTCAATAATACTCAATTATTTTGAGGGACTAAAACTGACGCTAACTTTGTTGAAAATTTCTTATTTAGAACAACTAAACAGCAAAATTTCCGCCTCGTTATCGACAAGTTTTCCTTGCCTCAAAATAGATCGCTTAATTATGAGGATTTGTATAGAGGTGGTTAACACCACCTGTGTTTAATCTCTATAAATTTTTTGTAAGTCACCGTAATGGTCGATACGGCGGTCACGTAAATACGGCCAAATTCGTCGAACAGATTCACTACGGGCTTGATCGATGTCTACCGTTAAGGTTTGTTCTTGTTGCTCATCAGCATGAAGCAAGATTTCACCTTGCGGACCTGCTACAAAGGAGTTACCCCAAAATTGAATGCCTTCACTTTGACCTGATGGATCTGCTTCATGACCTACACGGTTTACTGAAATAACAGGCACTCCATTTGCAACGGCATGTGCGCGTTGTGAGATGATCCATGCGTCGCGTTGTCGGATTTGCTCATCTTTATCATCGCGAGGGTCCCAACCAATCGCTGTAGGGTAAATTAAAAACTCAGCACCAGCCATTGCCATTAAACGTGCAGCTTCAGGGAACCATTGATCCCAACATATTAATACACCTAATTTACCTACCGATGTTTGAATAGGCTCAAAGCCCAAATCACCAGGTGTAAAGTAGAACTTTTCGTAAAAACCTGGATCATCAGGGATGTGCATTTTTCTGTATTTTCCAGCGATGCTGCCATCGGTGTCTAGCACAACAGCAGTATTGTGATATAAACCCGTAGCACGCTTTTCAAATAGAGAGGTTACAATAACAATATTCAGCTCTTTCGCGAGTTCACCGTAAAGTTCAGTTGAAGGTCCAGGGATCGTTTCTGCTAAATCGAACAGTTCTGTATCTTCTGTTTGGCAAAAATAGAGACTTCTGTGAAGTTCTTGAAGCACAATAAGCTTTGCACCTTGCGCTGCGGCATTTCTAATTTCAGCGACTGTTTTATTGGTGTTTTCTGTAACGTCACTTGAGTTACTGTGTTGAACAATGCCCACTTTTAATCTGTTAGACATGTTAAATCCTCTTTAAAAAGCCTTTCGGCAATTGCATGGTAATACAATGTAAGCTACCAAATTGATGAATGATTGGAACACAATCAACCCCGATCACGGTATGCTCTGGGTAAGCTAGCTGAATTTGTTTAAGAGCAAGTGCATCTTTTTCATCATTATAAACAGGCACAAGTACCGTTTTATTCATTATTAAATAGTTCGCGTAAGTTGCAGGTAAGCGCTCGCCTTCATCATCAAAGATGGCTTTTGGCCAAGGTAGCTCAATTAGTTTATAAGCCTCACCTGAAGGCGTTCGAAATGAGCGCAACTGCTCAGCCATTTTAGCTAAAGCAGGATAATGTTCATCATTTTCATCATCGCAGCCAACATAAACTAAGGTATTTCCCGGTGCAAATCTCACTAGGGTATCGATGTGGCTGTCGGTATCATCACCTGCTAAATAACCGTGATCGACCCATAAGAAATCTTTAGCACCTAACTTGTCTTTTAAGATTCGCTCAACGTCATCTTTTGATAATTCAGAGTTGCGGTTATCATTTAACAAGCACTCGCTTGTTGTTAATAATGTGCCTGCTTCATTAATTTCAATGCCGCCACCTTCAAGCACCATGTCAACGACATCATATTCATTCTCAGGTGCTACAAGTTCATTGACCAGTACACTATTGATTTTATTATCTAGTTCAGCGGCAAATTTATTGCCCCAGCCTGTAAAAGAGAAGTCTTTGATGGATAACTTACCCTCAGCATTTTGGGTTGTAATAGGGCCGTGATCTCGTGCCCAGGTATCATTGTATGGGGTAACTACAAAATGAACTTTTGTAAGGTCAACTTCATGGTTATTTAGTAAGTTTGAAATGTGAGCTTTAAGTGATTCATTGTGGGCAACAATCACCACATCTTCTACTTGTGATATTTGCTGGCATAAAGCGACGTATACAGGCTCAACTTTGTCTAAAATATCAGACCAATCAGTGTCTAAATGAGGCCAAGTTAGCATAACTGCATCTTGCTCGGCCCACTCTGGTAAAAGTGTAAATTGCATTAGCGATTGAGATAAAAGAAATATAATTCTCTATTTTATCATTTACACTCAAACTGTCAGTATTTTTGTCTGCTCCTTACTTATTTTGCTTCTTTTTTAGTTGTCGGGTTTGTGCATGTAGACTTGCTCTGACCATTAACTCTTGATCGTCGTCTCTTATTTGTACAAAAGCCAAGGTATGCTGATATTGATTTTCAGATAAATATTCAACTTCAATGACTTGTGTATAACAATAAATGGCACTGGCTTCATGATTTAAAAATATTTTGGTTCTTAAGTTTTGACTAACAGAAAAGGGGGAAGCACACGTTACTTTAAGACCACCACCACCATAACTATCACAATATTGATTGGTGTCGTCGGGTTGTTCTGTTGAGAGAATATGACTCATTATAAGGTCAATTTTTCGAGACTGTGCTTTTAAGTATTCAGCAAGCTGAGAGGCAACATCTCCTAAATTTCTCAGAGGTCTTAATGCATTAACATCTAATTCATTGACTTCATTTGCCAATCTAAAAAGTGGCGGGATGGAAAGGTCTAGCGCTTGTTTTGTTTGTGGTACTTCACTTTCTTCTACAGCAAACAGATTGACTTGATTTGCTTCTTCTACTTGAAAATAGGCACTAAATTCTTCTTTTAAGTTGCTGCTCATTGGGTCACGGCTTAATTAAATTTAAAGTATCTTAACCTTGTTTATTATTAATCTCTAGTTTTGTTGTTCCTGGTTACCTTTATATGATATATATTGGAACACATCATACTGATTGAGCAAAAAAATTAATTATGTGCTAAAAATGCTGTAATTAAACAAGGAAATCAATGAAGATCCCAACTAAATTAAAAAAAGGGTGTAAAGTTGCAGTTTGCACCTTTTCATCACCAGTTCCTCTGAGTTTAGAAAAACGTTTTCAAGAATGTATCAAAACTTTAAAGTCATTTGGTCTTGACGTTTATGTTGATGAAAATGTTTTAACTGATACGGCCATTTCAAAACAGTGCATTGCAAATTCATTAAATAAATATCTATGTGACGATAAGTTTGATGCGGTTATTCCACCATGGGGCGGAGATTTTGCTATCGAAGTTTTGCCTTTGCTTGATTGGGATAGGATAGCAAAATCAAAGCCAAAATGGATTTTTGGTTTTTCTGATATTAGTACTTTGACAACTACAATTACAAGTAGAGTAGGTTGGTATACCGTTCATAGTGCTAACTTGATGCAAATTGCAGGAAATGAAAATTGTAATTATGTTAATTCACTGTTTGATTTACTCTTTAATGCAGCAGAGGGTTATTCATTTGAACAGAAGTCTTCTTCTTATCATGAGTTTAATTATCCTGATTATAAAAGTAAGCCGTTGTCATCTTATTCTTTAGATACTATGAGTGAATTAATCATCATTAATAGTCATGAAGAAAAGTCTATAAAAGGTTCATTAATTGGTGGATGTATTGACACACTCCAGCTTACGATGGGATCAGAGTTTTTGTCTCTAGAAAGCAAGGGGAGTTCAAAAGACACCATTCTTTATCTTGAAAATGGAGAGTTAAGTACAACACAATATAAGCGTGCACTTTTGAGTCTAAAAATTAAAGGTTTCTTTTCTAAGTGTCGTTGTATTTTAATTGGCAGAAATAAATTCGAGTATTCGAATAAATGCCTTGGAAATGAAGAAATGACTTTGAATGAAGTGTTTGCTGATGTAAACATTCCTGTTTTCGGAAACCTAGATATTGGCCACGTTTCTCCTAATTTCACACTCGTGAATGGCGCGAAAGCGCAGGTGAATTTTGTAAAAAATAAAATAATCTTAAATCAAGAGTTGATATAAAATTATTATTATTCAACCATTTGGGTTGTACCTTTTACAGGGATGTATAACGAAATTCCTTTTAACTAGTTAAAAGTATTAGTTTTTTATTCATCCCCTAATATCTTTATCCCTTTCTCTTATAATCCCCTAAATTTAAATTGATATCGTTTTGGATTTCCATTAATTTAGCACTTAAGGGTTAGTTTTTTCTTGCCATTGTATAAAAATAAAGCGCATCACTGATTGTGAATGCCAATATGAGTTATCTCAGCTATGGATTTTAATACCTCGTTATCTCATTCTGCCCAGTGTCTTAAGCAAGCAATACCGCTCCTGGTCAAATATAAAATACCCGTTACACCAATAAATTATGCTATTTGGTATTGTTATGTTCTAGGTGGTAATTTAGCTTTAAATATTGAGCTTGATAATATTCTAGCAGAACATGGCACTTGCCCAGCTTCATCAGCTAGATACTTATTTGACAAATATCTGTCTGACAAAGACTTAGCGCTTTTTCATCAGATCTCCGATAACTTCCAAGGTACACTTGAGTCTGTACAAATTGACATAGACTCTACACTTGCGAGTTCCCAAAGCTTTAATTCTGTTTTGTTACAGTGTAAATCAGATCTCAGCGCGCTTGATAAGAATGATATTTCTAGTTTTGATAATGTATTGAGCTATGTTGATAAACTGACTGAAGAGTCTGTTGTTATGCAGCAAACGGCTTTTTCTTTTCAAAAAAAGTTGCAAGCTGCATATAGTGAAATTACAGAGTTAAAACAAGCCCTTGTAAGTACACAGGAAGCAGCAGTAACAGATCAGCTTACTGGTTTACTTAACCGAGGCAAGTTCGACGATGATATTGTAGTACATATCAATCAGTTTATTAGCAGCAACCCAATTTCTAAAACACTTATCTTTTTAGATATTGACCACTTTAAACAATTTAATGACGATTTTGGTCATCAAAAAGGGGATGATGTACTCAAAGTTGTTGCTAATAAGCTTTCGAGGCATTGTTTAAATAAAGCTAATGCTTATAGATATGGTGGTGAAGAGTTCTGTATTTTGGCAGATTTCAAGAGTGTTAGCGAGGCATTGAATTTCTGTCAGGCTATTCGTCAAGATATTGAAAAACTCTCAGTTAAAGGAAAGAAAACTGGTAAAGCAATACGCAATATTACAGCGAGCTTTGGTATTGCTTTTTATAAACAAAAACAAAGTTTAGAGGACTTTATTGCTTCTGCCGACAAGGCTTTATATCTAGCAAAAGCCCATGGTCGTAATAGAGTAGAAATAGCGCCAGCAATTTAATCAGGTTTTCTCGAATCTATTAGACGCTATAATGTGGTTTTATTTTACATAGGGATGATTACAATGATTTTGTTTTCACACTTATCCCTCATGTTTACCCATGATGTGTTTTTAGGCCGCGTTTAGCGGCCTTTTTTTATCCCTCTTGAATATATTACTAATAAAGCAGTACTCGTTTTATTTTAATCTTTCCTTGCTTAATCCTGCCTATTTAATTCAAACCATTTATAAAAAAGCCGTATCAGAAGCAAGTGCGGCTTATTACGTTTTTTCATTACAATGTTTTGCTTTATAGCACCATGGCAGCAATCCAACCAAATATGAGTAATGGAATATTAAAGTGGATAAATGTTGGGATCACTGAGTCTTTAATATGGTCATGCTGACCGTCAGCATTGAGTCCTGAGGTAGGTCCTAGTGTAGAATCAGAAGCAGGGGAGCCAGCATCGCCTAAAGCGCCCGCTGTGCCTACTAAAGCAGCAGTTGCCATTGGAGAAAAACCAATAGTGAGGCAAAGTGGTACAAATAAAGTGGCGATAATTGGCACTGTAGAAAATGAACTACCTATACCCATGGTTATTAATAAACCGACTAGTAAAATCATCGCTGCAGCTAAGGGTTTATTACCCGAGACTATATCAGCTGTAGTGTTAACCAAACTAGTTACATCACCTGTTGCTTTCATGACTGACGCGAAGCCTTGAGCTGAAATCATGATAAAGCCAATCATAGCCATCATAGCAACACCTTGGCTAAAGACATCGGAGCTTTGCTCCCACTTTACAATGCCGAAAATACTAAATATCATCACGCCAACAAGGCCACCTAAGATCATTGAGCCACTGACATTTTGTGCCAGTAATGAGCATACAACGGCAATACCGCCAATGATCATTACTTTTTTAGGGTTCTCGACATTTATCTTAGTCGATGATTTTTCTGATTCTTTGTCTGAGTAGTGTCTGTCCTTTCTATAACTAAAAAACACTGCGATGATCAGGCCGAGAAGCATACCTAGTGCTGGAATAATCATGGCTTCAGGTACATCGGTATTCACTATTTCTAAGCCGTTTTCAGCTAAGTTTTTATGCAAAATAGAATAAAGGTAAATACCGCCAAAGCCATAAGGGAGAACCATATAAGAAGTCGCAAGTCCAAATGTTAAAATACAAGCAATTGCACGTCTATCAAGCTGTAGCTTATTAAAGACTACCAACAATGGTGGGATCAAAATAGGTATAAATGCGATATGTACGGGGACCAAATTTTGTGACGCAATCGCGCATGACAAAATGATGGTCATGATCAGCATGCTTAATGTTTGCAAATGTTTAGAGTGTGCTTTGTCTACTTTCGACAGTAATTTATCGGCAAGAATGAGCGTTAAGCCTGATTTTGATATGGCTACTGCAAATGCACCTAGCATAGCGTAACTTAATGCGATTTCTGCGCCACCAGATAAACCACTGTTAAATGCTTTTAATGTATCACCTAAACCGAGACCTGCGATCAAACCTGCAGACAGTGCACTGATTGTCATTGCTACAATCACGTTTACTCTGGCCAAAGACAGGCCTAACATGAGCAAAACCCCAATTAATACTGAATTCATACTAATCTCTTTTATTGTTTTTAAATTGTTTTGTTAATGCTAAATACTGTTTCTTTAATTCTGTTAATTCACTTTTATTTCCGTATCGAACTTTTTCGAACTCATATAGAAAATTATTAAGTTTTACTCTTAACTTTGGATATTTTGATTGAATAGCCGAAATGATTTGTCCCGGTGTTTTAGTATTATCAAATTCACCACAAGCGTTAACCTGTAATTTGCATAACAGTTTAACAGGCAAGGGAGTGGTTCGATGTGAATTGCGTTGTAATATCCAATAAACTAATGCAAATAACAAACTAAGACCTATGATCACCGCGATACCTGAAAGCATTTTAGCCTTTTCGCCAAATATATTTTTTAGAAAGCTACTTTGCTTTTGGTCATCAAAATTTAAAACCCAACGTGTCCATTGATAATCAAATGATTCTAGCTGCAACCGTAGCCAATTAACTAATGCAACATCAGATAACCCCATGAGTGTTATGCCAATGTTACTTTTCAATTCTTCCGCCAATTGGCTATGCTGAGATAAAGAGCCATTTAAACGCTCTGGCGATACCCATGCTGTTGGATCTAACTCGAGCCAACCTTGAGTAGGGACGTAATATTCAAGCCAAGCATGCGCATCGTATTGATAAACACTGTAGTAGTTATTTTCTGAATTGAGTTCACCACCTAAATAGCCCGACACTAATCTTGCTGGGATCCCAACAGTGCGCATCATCATGGCAACCGTAGAAGCATAATGCCCACAAAACCCCGCTTTGTTGTTAAATAAGAATTCATCAATTTTGTTACTAGACTGGCTGATAGGTGGGTTAAGCGTATAAGTAAAGCCTTGAGCTAAAATATAATCCCTCAATAAAGCAATAAATTCTGCAGTATCATTACTTTGTTTATCAATCTGCTCAGCCAGTGCTCTTGCTTGAGGATTTAAATCACTTGGTAATTGAATATTTTGTCTGTATTGCCAACGGGTAATACTGGAGTCTTGAGTGTCAACGACATTATAAACTTGGTATTCAAATGCTGAACTGACAGGGCGCTTTCTATAAGGCAGACCGAACACATTAGTCGCGACTAAGTCTTGCTCTGTTGTCATTTTTTCAAGCGTATAAAGCCATTTTAAATGGCTGGGCTCAACAATAATGGTGTAGTTATGCGAACTATCACTGGCTTGATAATTCGCCGAAACACTTTGTAATGACGACATATTCCAACGTGTACCATCAAATTCATCATGTATAAGCGCACGCCAATAAAATGGGCCTTCCACATTTCGCTCTTTTGGGAAGATAGCTCGGAAAACTAGCTCATTTGATTCGGATAGTTTTGAAATTTCAAACGGATCAACATTTTCTGATAGACCAGTTTTGGCGGAGTTAGGTCCTGGGAGTTGCCAAAATGCAGGTAATTTAGGAATAAAAAGTACTAACATTACGCTGACTGGAATTGTTAAAGCCAATTTGCTGAATGCGTTTTTAACGGCTTCTTTTGGTGAAAACTCATATTGATATATCAGCATTAAGGCTAAATTAAAGCCAATTAATATAAATACCAACAATGCCGAGAAGAAATTTTGCGAGAATATAAATAAGCAGGGAATTGTGAAAAAGTTAAGTACAAACACTTGCAGGGTCTGCCTGTCAGTTTTCGCTTGATATATTTTAAGTATCGATGCCAAAAGCATCATAGAAACAAAAAATGCAACTGAGTTTTTAACGCCAACGAATCCCATTAGCAGTGCAATACCCGCTAATGCGCATCCATTGATAATACTGTCTGTTATAGTCTTTTTATAGATTACTCGGTTCAATTCGTAAGCTATAAATAAGCCTGTAATATAAGATACAATAACGAAACCAAGATCATCGGCCATTATCCAAGCAAGTAATAAGTAAATAAGGGAGCAAGAAATTTGGTTAAGCTTCACTTAGCGCCTCCAAACATTTCTTTTTATGACTATTTCCTTGGCTTAAAGTAATAAGTCTATTTGGTAATCTAAGGGCGTAACTTTGTTGCTCTATTTCGGCCTGCACGATTAAAAAGCTCAGCTGTGACAGTTTATCTTCTTTAGTGCCTGAAACTTTATCAAAATCAAAGCCATAGCTAGCTGATTTATTTGGTGATTGATAGTCTTTGACTAAGAGCTCTTTATTCTTAGCAAAATGCCGCCAAGATATCCTATGTATACTCATACCTTCGCGATAACTTTTTAATTCATTAAAGTCTTCAGCTAAAGCCTTATCGTCGAGTGCTTTTTCACCTTTTTCGTAAATAATGAAGCTATTCTTTGGAAGCTCTGTTTCAACTTGTGCTGGGTAGGCATAGATATGTTTTTCGCTTATCAAATAACTCCAAATAGTGACTAAACCAAACGGATAGTGGGTGAGGATTTTAAAACGCCCGAGCTTATGTTTACCACGTTTTACAGGCAAAAATATTTCTAAAAACTCGTTATTCTTTATTCTTTTTAGAATGCTTTTTTCTTTTGTATCAATATGCTCTATCTGAATATCGTAACGTTGCTTTTGATTTTCGATTTTAAAGGTTACCGATGGTCTTTTATCGGCAAAATCATCTTTAATTGCCGCGACTTCAATTATCAACCCATTGAAATTACTAAAAGCATATATCAAGCACATGAGAAGCATAACAAACATCAAGTAAGAAACAGCTAAGATCAAATTATTTTGATAATTAATGCCTAATATAAAGTTTAAAACTGCTATCCCTAAGAATCCTAGTCCTGACTTGGATGGTGAAACATAAATAGTATCATGCTTGAGTCTTATACTGTCTCCTTGATGCTTTTTTAACAACAAAGCATCAAACCAAGCAGGTTGGGGCAGTTTAATCATTACATCTGAACCGGTACTTGTGAGTATATATCGTCGATTATTCTAAATTGCTCTGTGGCATCTAAGTTGAGCCTGTGGCCAGCAACTGCAGGAAAAACGGCCTGTACGTCATCATGAGTAACATAATCTCTGCCGTGTATTATCGCCCATGCTTTACTAGCTGTTCCTAATGCAATACTTGCTCTTGGCGACAGGGGATCTTTAAATAAGCCAGACTCTCGTGTGAAACTCACTAAATCTAATATATATTGAACAACTTGCTCTTTAATATCCATCTCTTCAATGGCTGATTGCAATTCCGATAGGGTGTTTAGTTCCATCAATTGCGTGAGCGTTGTTTTTCTACCATGGTCTCCAAGTATAAGTTTCTTTTCAGCGTCTTTAGACGGATATCCCAAGCTAACGCGCATGAAAAAGCGGTCTAATTGTGATTCTGGTAGGGGGTGTGTACCTGATTGATGTAATGGGTTTTGTGTCGCAATCACAAAAAAAGGCTCTGGTAGTAGATGACTTTGACCATCCATGGTTACTTGTCTTTCTTCCATGGCTTCAAGCAATGCACTTTGTGTTTTAGGACTCGCCCGGTTTATTTCATCAGCAAGTAAAACTTGTGTAAAAACAGGGCCTTC
The DNA here is from genome assembly GCF_040104455.1 of Pseudoalteromonas sp. BZB3. Lineage (NCBI taxonomy): Bacteria > Pseudomonadati > Pseudomonadota > Gammaproteobacteria > Alteromonadales > Pseudoalteromonadaceae > Pseudoalteromonas > Pseudoalteromonas sp. BZB3. Next base: position 265,321 of record NZ_JBECOS010000011.1, read on the forward strand.
ATGAAATACAAAGTTCTGCTTATCGGTATTAAATATAGTTGAGCCAGTTATGTCAGCTGGAAGTAAATCACTGGTAAATTGAACTCTTTGGTAGGTTAAACCTAAAACTTCTGCTAAACCATGGGATAAAGTGGTTTTACCCATTCCAGGCAAATCTTCAATTAATAAGTGACCTTTACAAAGTAGACTACAAATCGCCAACTTCACTTGAGGTTGTTTATCATAAATGACAGTTGAAAGCGCTTCTAGTAGCGTATTTATTTTTGTTTTCATGTAACCAGTTCTAATCTTTTTAATACTGTATCGACTTTTTTCGCATTGAATGGTTTTTCTATAAAATCTTTAGCACCACATTCCCATGTATTTTGCACACACTCTAGACTGTTATGTCCAGAACACATGATCACATGTGACTTAGGATAGTGTTCATTTAAGTAATCTAAAATGGCTGAACCATCAGTATTTGGAAGTTCAATATCGAGGAAAATTAAGTTAGGGGGATTCTTTTCAAGATGATTTTTTGCAGAGTCGAAATCTTCAGATCCAGATACCTCCTCAAATCCGAGGTCTTCTAAAATATTGCCCAAATACTCACGGGCTTCAACAGAGTCGTCGATGATTAAAATAGGTTCTAGTGGTCTAACAAATTCCATATGTTTTTACTTCTTAAAAAATTTTTCTTCATACTAAGATAACAGAAAAGATTAAACAATAGATTACACCGCTTTAAAATGTCCGATACCGTCTAGTATTGGACATTAAATGTTTTTTTAATGTTTAATATGAAGAAGTCTATATTTGTATTAGCTACCACTTAATATCGCATAATTTATATTATGTTAAATAAACTGAATAACTAAATTAAACATACACTACCTGTGATTTATTTAAGCTTTTATTACTCTTATTAATACTCTTTTCCAATGATTGAGTTTTCAAATTCTGAAATTTTAAAAATCTAATTGTTTTATATGTTTGTTATTTTTTACCAGATCTGAAATCGATTTCGAATTGGTTTTTATGTTTTTTGTTTATATGGTGATGCCCTGTAACATCTTCTAATTTTTTACTCTTAAACAAAACTTGCTCGAAGCTTGATAAGCTAGCTACTATTTCTAAATCGTTAGATAAGATCGTGTCTAGTTGATTGTGTTTGAATAGTACATTTGGATCGCCCTTAGTGTTAACGCCAAAACATGACAAATATTCTTTTCTGCAGATATGTTCATAGATTTTATAACTCATGTTATAGCCAACCGGAATTTTTCCTTGTAATGCCATTTCACAATCTTTCGGGCTTTTACAATACAGATTTATAGAAGCATAAATTAATGGCGTATCTATCTTTATTAGATTTTCATATTCATCAGCAACTGAATTGACTCGCAAAAATTCTGCATCTAACTTACCTTTATTCGTTAACCTGAGCGATCTGCTTTCTGGCAAGTTTTTCCAAATAACGGTCTTATCTAATTCGTTGTAAGCTTGTGTGACAATCTCTTTTATATTTGCAATGTATTTGTTTTCTTTGACTGCAATACCAATAGAAATTTCATTGCTTGTACTGTTTGCTAAATTTTGATTTTAATAATATCACCATTGCAAATATCAATTTGTTAAACATATTCCTTCACCACAAGCACTTTGCGTTAGCTTTACTTCTTTGAGTATAGATTGTTTTTTCCAACCGATATTTTTATCATTTTTTTATTGGCATTTTATTAGCGGGATCTCAGGCCATCGCGTTGTATATCTTCTCGATAACCAATCTCTCTTCATTTGCCACTGATTACTTTGTAATTCTGTCCCAATACGTAAGCTACTACTTCCGTAGCGTTTATTGATTGTATCTAAGCACTGCATAAGCTCTGGTTTATCATCAGAAACATTAAACATATCAATTTGTTGGTGCATATCGTCTTCTAGCTCAATGGCGCCAATACCCGCTTTGTAGTATCGCACACCAGGTTGGAACAATTGGCTGAATACCAACTCGACTTGTTTGGCAAATACCATGCTATCATTCGATGGCACAGCAAGCTTCTGAATAAACGACCTTTTATAGTAATTATCTTCATGTGGTGAGCTATGAGCGAAGATAATTAATCGTTTCGTTAAAGAACCTTGTTTGCGTAGTTTCTTGGCTACGATTGAACAGTGCGTTACTAATGACGCTTTAAGTGCGAATGGGTTTTCGACGCGCTCACCAAAACTGCGGGTGCTGAATACTTCTTTTTTGCGCTGTTTTACATCATCCCATGATAAACATGACACTCCATTAAGCTCCGATATCGTTCGCTCAAGCACAACACTAAATTGTTTTCGCATCATTTTTGGGTTTTGTTTAGCTAAATCTAACGCACTTTCGATGCCGAATAACTTAAGTTGCTTGGTTAATCGGCGCCCTACACCCCAAATATCCGATACTGCCATATTGGCTAAAATTTGCTTTCGAGACTTTTCACTATCAATAACGGCAACGCCTGTTGCGCCTAAAAACTTCTTAGCCGCATGATTAGCGGCTTTCGCAAGTGTAGGTGTTGGCCCAAAGCCTACCCCTACTGGCAACTTAGTTTTTCGCCAAACCGTGCGGCGAATAAGTTGCCCGTATTCATACCAAGAATTCACCACATCACTGTAGCCATCAAACTTTAGAAATGACTCGTCAATGGAATATACATAATGTTGATCACTAAAACGGTTGATAATGGCCATCATTTTGTCACTTAAATCGGCGTATAACTCATAATTTGAGGAGCGAATAACCACATTATGCTTATCTAAAATAGGCTTTAATTTAAAGTAAGGCTCAAACTTTGGAACGCCAAGTTTTTTTACTTCAGGAGATGCAGCAACAATGCAGCCGTCGTTGTTTGAGAGCACCACAACGGGTCGCTTACGTATTGATAAGTCGAATACTTTTTCGGCTGAAGCATAAAACGAGGTGGCATCAATTAACGCATACATTGTTTTAATCTCATGTTTTGCCGATGCATTCTTAATGAACCAGTCACAATACCTTCGAGCTGAAAAACATCACAATCACTGATAAATACTGGTTTAAACACTGGTGATGCAGATAGTAGCCGTCGGTTATGGATATCAAGGATTTTACATACAAACTCATTGTTGAAATTAGCAACAATCACATCTTGGTCTTTTGGCTCGGCCGCCCTATCTACAATCAATAAATCACCATCAAAAATACCAACGCCCTGCATCGAATCACCAGATGCGAGGCCTAAAAAAGTGGCGTTAGGGTCACCAACTATGAGTTGGTCAAGGGATAAACCGAGCTCTTTATATTCTGCTGCGGGAGACTCAAAACCGCTGATCCCCGCTGCTGCTTTAACTGGTATTACTTTCATACTGCACCCAAATACATATACTGTATATAAATACAGTATATGTATAATTAGCCATATCGGCAAGCTTAACAGCGTTATCAAGTGGCGCTATGAAGCGCTTTTAGAATAATGCAGGCAAAAAAAAGCGGCTTGATGTTTACCAAGCCGCTGAGTTTTTATACCAACTCTCAATATAAGGAGCTCTATTTTGAGAGGTTTGATTTATTACGTACTACTTCAAGCTAAACGCTCTACTTTGCTGGTTGCTTTCTAAACGCACTTTATTGCCAGTGAAAGTCTCGAATAGTTTTGTATGGGCTGCTTTTGAAAATACATCGTCTCTGGTTTCATAGTCTTCAATCCAAGCCAATAACATGTCTAGATTTTCATCTTGTGCTTCTTTTGATGGGTATTTGTGCGGCTCCCAAGGACGCGCTTTAGCGTTGGCTTTACAGATCTCCACATCTAAGTCAATAAACACCAAATGCTGACACTGCTCTGTGATCGGTTTAATGAGATCACTATAGCAACCCTCAATCACCCAATCTGAATGGGATTGAACAAATTCGTTGATTTTATAGAGCGAAGAATCAAGTGGTGCCCGAGTTGGTGGTGACGTTGGTAACCAAGCAAGAGTGTCTAAATCTAAATGTGCAGCTGAATATTCTTGTGCTAAACGCTTTGAAAGTGTTGACTTTCCTGAGCCAGAATTACCAAAAATAATCGTTTTCATGCGCTAGTCCTTATTTATACAGCGGTAATGTTAGAATTAATGAAGCGCCGCTGTAAATGGTATCTTTTTACAGATCTCCGCCTCAGCTTTAAGTATTTCAGCTAAACGTGCGTCAATAATGTCTTTATTGAAGTATTCGTAGCCCAATTCTACGAATAGGTTCTTATGTTTTTCTTCTGATTTAGCAATGGCCACATAAAAGTCTTTCTCTTTGCCTTCAGGTAAGGCTTCTGCAACCAAAGAAAAACGTTCGTGACCACGCGCTTCAATCACCGCCGCCACTAATAGACGGTCGATTAAGAATTCATCGGTGCCCTGTCTGAATAATGCGCGCATACCTTTAATATAAGGGTCTTTTTGGTCGTTACCTAAGGTAACCCCACGCTCTGTTAATAATTTCAATACCTGTTTAAAGTGGATCATCTCTTCAATGGCTAAATCTGTCATCGCTTTCACAAGCTTAATTCTGTCAGGGTAATGACCCAACATAGACATCGCCATGCCAGACGCTTTTTTTTCAGCAGCTGCGTGATCTTGTAAAAAAGTATCAAAATCAGCAAGCACTTTTTCTGTCCAATTAAACGGGGTGTGGTACTTCAGTTCAAACATAAACATTCTTAATCAATATAAACTGCTGGTATTCTAGCGTAGGAGATACACGAATTAAACAGATTGCATAAATGTGAGTAAATCGGCGTCTTTATCTACTTTTCCCATACGTGTAGAGCTGACTTTAAGTGGGTGCTTTAAGTCATTCCAAGCCGTAACTTTACCGTTCACGTTGAGCTTAGGCATGTCTGTCATTTCTGTGCAAGCAACATCAACTTCTAAAAAGTCACACAGTTTTGCAAAACTATGAGGCAGGCTAACATTCAAAAACAAATGCTGCGCTTGAGTGTCCTCGAAAAACGCAATGGCTTTGGCTTTATGTGTTTCGTAACACATAGTGAGAAATTCGAAGTTATCAAGGTGCTTGGTATCTAATCCCGAAAAGGAGTTTAAGAAACAGCGCTTGATGGTGTCGTTAAAGCCACCTTTATCTGAGAACAGGTTGCCTGACATGCGCGTTAATAATTTAGAAATAGACGGTAGCCACACCGCTAAGTCTCTTTCTAAATAAATGAATTTAGCATCAGGATATTTTTGATGCAGCAACGCATAATCATTAAATACGGGCGTGTCGGCAATGACTTGCGCGTTATTAAATGTCTCTATTGTATAAGCTGTATGTGCCGTCGTTAAACCAAGTTCAATGCATGCGGCACAAAGACTTGTCGTGCCTGTTCTCGGTAACCCGATAATAAAGATTTTACTCATAATGCGCCCTACAATAGTAAGGGCGCATTATAACGAAAAATTTATACCAATCCTCTTAATTAAGCGATCTATTTTGAGTCGAGAAAAACTTGTCTATAGCACAGCTAACGCGTCCTGCTCTCGCTAAGCTACCTACATCCATATAGGCAAGGCGAAATTTTGCTATTTAGTTGTTCTAAATCAGAAATTTTCAAAGACGCTAGCGCCAGTTTTAGTCCCTCAAAATGATTGAGGGTTGCTATTATTGCTTAATCAAATAAGTGACGAAAACTTCAGAAGAAATAACAATATCAGAAACATTATATGCCTGCTTATGTGCTCGGCCTGATTCAATCATTGATTGTCTTCCATATGGTGTTGGCATAGATGGCGCATTTGCAAAATTTACAGAATAAACACGGTCTAATTTAGCATCGAATGCGCTAGCCAGTTCTTTAGCTTCAAATTTAGCGTCTTTGATAGCCAATTTTTTTAGCTTATCTTGCACTTCTTCAGCTTTTGAATAAGAAAACTGCGTATAACCAATTTCATTTATACCAGCCTCAACAAGTTCTTGTAAAAACAAAGCATACTTATTAACGTCAGTCAGCTTTATCTCAACATTTCGTGTTACCTGAAAAGTACTAAACTCCTGCTTTTGAGTAACTTGGTTATATTCGTGTTGGCGATAGATATTTAGCTGTGATGCATCAATGTTATTTTTACTGACATTAAAAGTATTAGCGACTTTTATCACTCGCGCAATCACACTGTCTACTTCATCTTTTGCTTTGTTAATGTTTTTATCAGAGTGTGAAATCGCAACACTTAAAACAACTTGATCTGGCTGAACGAGCTGCTCTGCGTACCCTGTCACACTTAAATGAGGACTGGTTGGCTCTGCATAAGCGTAATTAAAACTTGAAGATAAAAGTAAAGACGTAACGGCTAGTAATTTCTTAAACATACCTACTCCATTTATGGATATTGAGCCAAAATCAGAGTTAAATCTCTAATGTGGCCAAAGATGCGCTATTAAACTAAAAACTTGATTAATTAAGGCTGAATAGAGAAAACAACTTTAAGGAGTCGCTAATAAAGTCGAGTTAATAAGGTAAAATAAGTATCAATACACTTCAACTATTAATTCTTAAATCTCAGATTCTGCCATTTTTGATTAAATAAATTAATCGCTTATTTTACTAACGGTGTTTTTAAACAAACAACATTGCCAAATACACTCGGCACTTGATCAATTATACGATGAAAACTAATCCTATTTTCACCAAGCACCTCTGCCAATACACCTATTATGACAAACTAATCATAAAAGCGACCTTGCATGGGTACTTTTCGCAGACGCTTATCCTTCCTAGCCCTCTTATTGGCAATAAATAGCTTTGAATGTCTTTAATAAAATAATCAATGTATTAACTATAACGTCAGCCCTTCATTTTCAAAATATAAAATCTGTTTTAAGGAAAATTAGGCATAAAAAAGCCAGCAATCTTGCTGGCTCAATTTAAATTACAAGCTAAGTATTAAATGCTACAACGCTTGTAATTGCGGTACTCAGGGTACCAGTAGTTTTTATCGATTGCTTTAAGGATGGCTTCATCAGACATTTCTAATGCGACACCTTCTTCCATCGCTTTCTTCGCAACAGCAAATGCAATCTTCTTACTTAATGGTTCGATCTCCACCAGCGCAGGTAATAGACTGCCTTTACCTGTGTTTGCACGAGGTGAAGCTTCAGCAAGCATTTCACTTGATACCATCAGCATTGCATCAGTGATACGCTTAGCTTTAGCTGCAATGACGCCTAAACCGATACCTGGGAAAATATAGCTATTGTTACACTGAGGAATAATGAACTTTTCGCCGTTATATTCCACTTCACCAAATGGGCTACCAGTTGCAACAATTGCTTGGCCATTCGTCCACTCAATCACATCTATTGGATGTGCTTCAACTTGACGTGAAGGATTACTTAGAGGGAAGATAATTGGCTGCTCACATCCTGAATGCATCGCTTTAATCACTTGCTCAGTGAACAAACCAGGCTGACCAGAAACACCAATCAAAATGTCTGGTTTCGCACAGTGCATTACATCTAATAAAGACGCAAAGTCACCGCTATATTGCCAATCAGTTAACGCATCTTTTTGTTGCACAAGTGCAGCTTGGAAATCACGTAGCCCTTCCATACCTTCAGTAAGTAGACCGAATCTGTCAACCATGTACACTTGGCTACGCGCTTGCTCGTCAGAGATGCCTTCAGATACCATTTGACTGATGATCTGCTCAGCAATACCACAACCCGCAGAGCCTGCACCAACAAACACTACTTTTTGGTCACTCAGTTTTACGTCTTTAACACGGCAAGCAGCAAGTAAAGAGCCCACAGTAACCGCCGCAGTGCCTTGAATATCATCATTGAAGCTACAAATCGTATCTTTATAACGCTTAAGTAGAGGCATGGCATTTGGTTGTGCAAAATCTTCAAATTGAAGCAGTACGTTTGGCCAACGACGTTTAACCGCTTTGATGAACAAGTCTAAGAACTCGTCATATTGCTCTTGGTTAATACGCTTATGACGTGCACCCATATACATAGGATCGGAAAGTAGCTTTTCATTATTAGTACCCACATCAAGCATAACAGGTAGCGTGTAAGCAGGGCTAATACCGCCACAAACGGTATAAAGCGATAATTTACCAATTGGAATACCCATACCACCGATACCTTGGTCACCTAAACCAAGAATACGCTCACCGTCAGTAACAACAATCACTTTTACTTTGCCTTTTGTCGCATTACGTAAAATATCATCGATGTTATGACGCTCTTCATATGAAATAAATAGACCACGAGAGCTGCGATAAATATCAGAGAATTTTTCACATGCATCACCTACCGTCGGCGTATAAATGATAGGCATCATTTCTTCTAAATGATCGCGAACCAAACGGTAATAAAGTGTTTCGTTGTTATCTTGAATTGCACGAAGATAAATGTGCTTATTTAAATTATCTTTGAAAGAAGAGTATTGCTGATAACAACGCTCTACTTGCTCTTCAATGGTTTCGAAACGCGGTGGCAATAACCCATTTAAGTTAAAGTTCTCACGCTCTGATTGACTAAATGCGCTGCCTTTGTTTAATAAAGGCGTTTCTAACAGGTTAGGACCTGAGTATGGAATGTATAGATAATTTGGATCGGTTTGTTTAGTCATATTTACTTGTAATGATACGTCTGGCTGATTTTATTATTACTTAGCTGTGAATAGGCAAGAAAGCAAAAAATTGCTTATAAATAAAAAAGGCGCTTTAACACAACTAGATAATTAAAGAGCCTTGCAGTATATCTTAAAAATATCACTAAACCTACGGGTTTAGCCGTCATTCACCGAGCACAATGCCCTCTCGTCGAGGATCTGCGCCACCTACGAGCTGACCTCCGACCAGTTCAATACCATGTAAACCTGAATTCAAATCTCGAATAAAAACTTTATGCCCTAAACTTTCAAAATAGGCTTGGTGCTTTTCAAGGTCAGAGCCTTTTTCTAAAGTCGTTACTTTGTTACGGTTAGTTATCTTTGGAAGATTGATAGCAGACTGAATATCTAACTGCCAATCTAGTACGCCAATGACTGTTTGCGCAACATAGTTAATAATACGACTACCCCCCGGAGAGCCGACGACTAAACGTAGACTGCCATCTTTGTTGAACACCATAACAGGCGACATAGAGCTACGTGGACGTTTATTGGCTTCAACGCGATTAGCACGCAATTTGCCATTCTTCTTCGGAGAAAGCGCAAAGTCGGTTAGCTGGTTATTTAACAAATAGCCGTCAACCATAACTGTCGAACCGAAGGCCATTTCAATAGAGCTGGTCATAGACACCGCATTCCCCGCTTGGTCCACAATTGAAACATGCGTCGTTGAAGGCAGCTCGTAGCTGTTATCTGCGGCATAACTTAACGTTCCATTTAACGGTTTACCTACAGGGACTTTGTGATTATCTCTGTCTGAAATCAGCTTGGCACGTTCAGCTAAGTATGCGTCATCAAGTAATGCATGGGTTGGCACAGTCACAAAATCAGGGTCCGCAACATAATGATTCCTGTCTGCAAATGCTAATCGCGAAGCTTGGGTGAATAAGTGCAGCGCTTTAGGGTCATTAGGCTGATATTGGCCTAACTTTTTACCTTCAAGTAATTTCAAAATTTGCAGTACAGCAACGCCACCACTGCTTGGTGGTGCCATAGAGCACACCTTGTAAGCATGATATGACGTACAGATCGCATCTCTATATTTACTTTGGTAATTTTCTAGGTCTGAAAGAGACAATAACCCAGGTGCAATTTCAGAGCTTTGCACTGCATCAACTATGTTTTCTGCATGTTGCCCTGTATAAAAAGCCGAAATACCCTGCTCAGATATATGCTTGTATAACATAGCCAATTTAGGGTTTTTACGAATACTGCCGACAGCTAAAGGTTGATCATCTGGGTAAAAGTACGCTTTCGCTTCAGGCAAACGGGTAAGGCCCGGATTAAACTTTTTAGATAACAACATATTCAGACGAGGCGAAACCACAAACCCTTGCTCAGCTAATTGAATTGCAGGCTCAAATAAGTCGGCCCAAGCCAATTTACCATGTTCTTTATGCGCCTTATCAAAAGCATGCAGAATACCAGGCACACCCACCGAGCGACCACCTACAACGGCCTTAATCCAAGGTGCAGCTTTGCCATTTTCGTCTAAGAATAAACCTGAGGTTGCTTTAGCTGGTGCTGTTTCTCTGCCGTCTAATGTTGTCAATGCATTTTCATTTTGATCATAATGCAAAATAAAAGCACCGCCACCAATACCTGAAGATTGAGGTTCAACCAAGGTTAAAACCAACTGCGTGGCAATTGCCGCATCAATTGCACTGCCGCCCTTGTCGAGCATCAATTTACCCGCTTTAACAGCGTAAGGATTTGCAGCCGCAATCATATAATTATCGGCGATTTGCTTTTGCTTTTTTGTAAAACCAGTGGCTGCTTCTGGCTCTCTTATTTCTTGTTTTGGTGAAATTTGGCTTGAGCAGGCACTTAATAAAGCCAATGAACAAAGCGATAACGCAAAAGGCAGAGATTTGAATGTCATAGTTGTTGTCATTAATTTTCAAGTTCTGGTTTGCATGATAAGAGTAAACGGGCAAAATATGCAAAAAATAAAAAAGAATTTTGATTGATGATCCAATTGCCACTAGATAAAAAATACATACTGCCTCCCATTCTACTTATATTGCTTAGCAGCGCATTAATGTTTTTTAATACCAATGACTTGCTGGAATTCCATCGAAACAAAATAGCAACAGGCGAAATTTGGCGTATATTTACCGGGCAATTTGTACACGCGAACCCAACTCATTTACTACTTAATATTGTAGGTATTGGCTTCATATGGCTGTTACACGCTGAACATAGAACACAAAGCCAATATTATATACATACCGCTTTTTTAGCTTTATGGACTGGGCTAGGCATTTGGCTCTTTGTGCCAGATATAAAAATCTATACAGGGCTAAGTGGCCTATTACATGGCGTTATTGTTTGGGGCGCACTTAAAGACATACAAGTCGGTATGCGTTCAGGCATATTATTATTCATTGGTATTTGGGGAAAACTTGCTTGGGAGCAGTATTCTGGACCAAGCGCAGACGTCGGCGAACTTATCCAATCCCGTGTAGCCATAGAAGCACACTTAATAGGTGCCATCGGCGGGCTGATTATGGGCTTAGGATTAATTAAAGAAAAACTCTTAGTAAAATCAGAAAAGAAAGATTAAATAAGTAAATAAATATTAAAACGGCCATAAATTGATATGGCCTTTTTATGAACAACTTATTAGTTGATAAGCAAAGCTTTAGTTGCGCCACCCATTACATGTTCCACATGCAAGGATACGGTCATCATCGTATTCCAGCTTTATAATTTCAAGCGCTTTGAACTGCTCATAGTCGAAGCTACTAACATCAATTGTGCTTTGCTTTTTATTAGATGCTCTGCCAAGCACAACTAAAAAAGGATAGGTTTGTCGTTTATTCGCAATAATTTTCTATAACTTGATAATCGCTCATTTCAACTTTCTTGTATGTATTATTTTCTGTTTCAATGATTTCGAATACCTTAACACCGCAAGTTTCTTTACCATTAGGTAATTCCACATAATCGTATAAAGCTTCATAATTTCCGTTTTCTTGTGCTTCAAATGTAACCAACTTTCTGCACCAAGAGTATAACGCACCACCAGAATCGACTTTGCCTGGAGAGAACCCTGAAATGCCAACGCCGTTAAATTGGAATGAGAATGGTTTTCCTGCTGGAATGTAAACTTCATTTTGATGTGAATCACCAAGCTTTTTATCATAAGCAGGCATATCTAAACGACTCAAGCTTCTAACAAGGTTAGCTTTCACACCAAGTGTTGCAATATGGCTACCATGTTCAGAAACAGTCGAGATGCAACTGTTATTACTTGGTCTACCAACAAAATTATTATTACTCGGGACAGAAGCTAATCTTAATTTTGCACTAGGACCATCAACCATAGGCTGAAGATAAATATTTTGAGCACACCCAGATAACATGATCACAGCCGCAGATAACAAAACCTTTTTCACAAGTTCTCCTTTGTATTTATATAAAAAAGCCAGAATACATAAATATCCTGGCTATAAAATTCCTGTGAAAGGTACTATGAAGTTGTGTTTTTTACAACGTTTCTTCTAACCACTTGAAGAACTCACGCTGCCACACAATACCGTTTTGCGGTGTCAGTACCCAATGGTTTTCTTCTGGGAATAGTAAGAAACGACTCTTTAAACCGCGTAGCTTAGCAGCTTGGAATGCCGCAATACCTTGCTCAAGTGGCACACGGTAGTCTTTTGCACCATGAATAACAAACATCGGCGCATCCCACTTATCAATGTGATTGATTGGGTTAAATTGACCGTATGCTTTGTTTGTAGATGCGTTATTTTCCCAATAAGCACCGCCAAGCTCGTTATTAACGAAGAACAGCTCTTCAGTTGTACCGTACATGCCACGTAAGTCGAAAATACCACAGTGTGCAATAAAGGTTTTGAATCGGCCTTCATGGTTGCCTGCTAAATAAAACGCAGAGTAACCGCCGTAACTCGCACCTACAGCACCAATTCGAGACTTATCAACATAAGACTCTTTTGCAACATCATCAATTGCAGCAAGGTAATCTTCCATTACCTGACCACCCCAATCGTTACTGATGTCTCTGTTCCATTGCTCACCATGACCTGGCATACCTCGACGGTTAGGAGCAACAACAATATAGCCCTGAGAAGCCATTACTTGGAAGTTCCAACGGAAAGAATAGAACTGTGAAAGTGCAGACTGTGGACCACCTTGTAAATAAAGAAGTGTTGGATACTTTTTCTTCTTATCAAAGTTCGGCGGGTAAATCACCCAAGTCAGCATGTCTTGGCCATCTGTTGTTTTAACCATACGCTTTTCAACGTTTGGTAAATCAAGACTCGCATAGAAAGCGTCATTCTCTTTGGTGAGAGCTGTCAACTTTTTGCTGCGAAGATCAAAGCGATAAATCTCACGCGCCGCATTCATGCTATTGCGGGTAACGATGAGTTTGTCTTTTAGTACTGCAACAATACCATTTACGTCAAACTGACCTTTAGTAAGCTGTTTAATTTTTGGCATTGACCTGCCTTTTGAGCTAACACTAACTTGGAAAAGTTGTATAGTGCCGTCAATTGGTGCAATGAAGTAAATGCTCTTACCATCGTGACTCCACTTAAAGCTATTTACTGTGCCGTCCCAGTGTTCGGTTAAGTTATGGTCACGATTTTTAATTCTAACAATAATGTCGTTTTTATCAGCTTCGTTACCAGCTTCATCCATTTGTAGCCAAGCTAAGTGGCCATTAGGAGAGAATGCAGGGTATTTATCGTAACCTAAGTTACTTTCAGTAATATTGGTCGTCTTTTTGCTTTTCAAGTTATAACGATAGATATCAGTATTTGTACTTTTTACATACTCTGTGCCAGTAAGTTTTTTACTAACATAGTAAATGTTTTCACCTTTTGGGCCCCATTTATAATCAGCTACACCACCAAACGGCGATGTTGGGCTATCAAACGGCATGCCCTTCATGATATCTACCTTTTCTTCTGTCTTAAGATCTTGGTAGAAAACATGCTTATATTTACCGTCTTTCCATGTATCCCAATGACGGTAATTTAAATCGTCAAACACATACGCATTTGCCTTACCCAGCTCTTTATAACGATCTCTCGCAAGTACATTTTCTAGTTGTACTTTTTTGTGGAAAAGTTTTTTAGTGCCATCAGGTGACAGGCTTTTGTCAATCACAACACCTTGGTAGTTTTCTAAAAGTTGTGCATCGCCACCATTTAAAGAAACCTGATAAACTTTGCTATCAAAACTATTGTTTTCAATGCTTGGTGTCGTGACTTTATAAATGACGTGGGTTTTGTCTTTATTAAGGCCTAAAGCACTTACTCTTTTTAGTTCCCACAACTTTTCGGGTGTCATCACCTCATTGGCAAAAGCACCAACACTAAAAGCCAGTCCTAAGCTGACTGATACAATCGTTCGCATCATCGCGAATGTCCTCCAAAAATAAATCGATGTAAGAGTACATAATTAGAGGACGCGTGGATAGTAGATGAGATAATATAATGATTTATATTATTGAAGCTTGTTTGTTTTAGAAGCTGAGTTTAAAAAGCCCAGCCTAACACTAAAGATAAGTCGTTTATTTTATGGGAATAACTGACATCAGCGGTATATACTCCCTGTTCGGTTTCTTTAATACTGAATTGAGAGTACTCAAAACCTATATAAATACTATCTGAAACTACATATTCAGAGCCCACTGAAAAATATACGTCTCTTCCACTGTGGTTTTGTTCTTGGATATCATTTATGACTAACATAGCTGGCGAATACTGTTTATAACGCCAATTCGCTAAACCAACTCGCAAATTTACATTCAGTTTTGCATTAATATTTACATGACCCTTAATACCAAATTTAAGCGCGTTTGTTTCGATTGGTAAGCTAACAGGGATAGATTTGAATACGTAATCATGTATAAAACCTGAAGGTATTTTTAGTATGTACGAATGATCTGCCTCACCATAAAAATGCTTAGATAACTCAACCGAAAAATATTCCGAAATAGGTAGACCAAATCTAATACCATGAGAAGTTGAGTTATTACTAGAAGAGCGTTTGTGTCCTATATCAAAGTCTTGAGATGCGTGGAGCTTATGAGAAGAAGACCCGATTAAAAACTCAGTCGTAAAAGAAGGAGTAGAAGACGCGAATGAATTTGATGCTAAGAAAACGAGTCCAAAAAGATATTTGTTCATTACAGCCTTAAAGATATAAATTGGCCGATAATGATAACACTTATCATGCAAATAATTGAAAGACTACATAAAAATATTCAACTTTATGTAGCCTTATAAAACTTTATAAAAATGCAGGTAAAACCGTGTTTAAAGCGGCATCGAGTATTCTATCTTCTCTGTCGTGGCCCTTTATCACAACAACCAAATCAAGATCTTTGACTGAAATAACATATTGGCCACCACCGCCCCATGCAAAGTTAGCTTTAAACTGTTTATCATCTATCGAAATATCCGTCTGATAAATAAAGTAGCCATACATAAAGGTTTCGGGGATCCAAGTATCAAGCGGGTCAACAATGGCTGAAGTGGCTTTATCTAAATACGCTTTAGAAACAAGTTGCTTACCTTGCCACTGACCATCATTGAGTAATAGGCTTCCCCATTTTAGCATGTCTCTTGATGTGAATTTGGCACCATATCCGCCAGTGGGTAACCCACTGATAGACTCTCTCCATTGATAATTTTTAATGCCTAACTTATCAAGCAATTCGGTTTTAATAAATTGCTCTGCACCACCAGGCACAACAGCATCAATGACTTGCATTACCAGCACATCATTTAAATTACCATATGCATAGGCTTGTGACGTTTCAGTAATCGCTTTAGAGTTTTCAAAAATGGCTTGTATATGTTTTTTGCCTTTCAGATTATCAGGCTGTTTTTCAATCTCTTTAATCGTTTCTTGATCAATTTTAATTCCTCCACGCATTGTAAGCGCTTTATGAAGCGTTATTTTTTCAACACCAGACACAAATTTACTCGAATCTAAGTCAGAGAAAAAACTCATTAATGGTTTATGTAAATCGTCTAGTGTTAAATGTCCCTTTTGAATTGCGATACCAACTATAAGACTCGTAAGGGCTTTTGTCGCAGAGGCTTGCCCAGTCGGTAAATCTACTCTTGAACGACGGTAATAAGATTCATAAATCAATCTACCTTTGTGGCTGATAAGTAAACTGTCATACAAGCCATACTTTCCTGACTGAATGTCTTTTGATAATTGAAGGATTGCACTTTTGTTCTTAGTAACTTTAGATAAATCACCTACGACTAAACCATCCCCTCTATCTTCTGGTTTTGTACTGATATAGGCATTATTAAGATAGGGTAAATCCCAAAATGACATAGTTTGCTCGGCTTTACTTGCGAGCGGAATGTTCTTATTAAGTTCATCAGAAATCGCATTACTAGATAAAATGCTCATAGAAACGATTAAAGTAATGCTTAAATTTGATTTAAGACTCATACAGCCTCCTTTTAGTCAGTTGTACAACAAAGCTACTAAAAACATTTAAAAACACATGAACTGACAATGAATTTATACTGACGTTTACCTGATAATTTTTAAAAGCATGTATATCAGATAGTTAGAGAATTGCGTTTTGAAAAGCCCAAAGGTAATCTATTCATAAATAACTTAATTCAAATTGGCATTTCGAGCTGGCATGGCAGAGCAATATAAAATTGGCGAATTCCTTATCGACCTTTCGCGCAATCAAATTACACAAGACACTAAACCACAAATCATTCCGCCAAAAGCCCTCGCCGTTCTTACTTATTTAGCCAAACATCAAGGCAAAGTGATTAGTCAGGACGAGTTATTAGATAACGTTTGGAAAGGCACTGTTGTCTCACCTAATACATTACAACGCAGTATCGCCCAGCTCAGAAAAGCATTAGGTGATGATGGTAAAGAGCAAACCTATATTAAAACCCATGCAAAACAAGGTTACAGCTTAGAGCAAAACGTACATTGGCTCACCAAAGAAGAACAAACAATACACTTCCAAAAGCAAGATCCTGAAGACGTACTTATAGGCCGTGATAAAAAAATAGCTCAAAGCGATAGCTCTGCAAAAAACTCTAATAAGCCGTTGTTAAACATTACATACGTCTTGTCTATATTTACATTATTGATTCTTGTATTAATAAGTGGTTATTACTTCACTTCACAACCATCAAAACCCTTTTCCATAGGACAAATACGCGCCCTCACCGCAACAGACGGCAAAGAATTAGCCAGTATTTATTCACCAGATGGTAAGTACATTATTTTTCATCGCTACTCAGAAGAAGAATGTATTAACGATATTTGGGCGAAAAACCTAGAAACACAGCAAGAATATAAACTCACCAAAAATATGGATATCTATGGACAACAACGCTTCTCAAAAGACGGGAAGAAAATTATTGTCATCCGAACCATTGACTGTGCTGAACCTGTTATGCAGAAAAAATGCTATCAACTTATGAGTTTAGATTTCGAAAAAGCCTTAAACGCACCGCAGGAAATGGATTTAATCCTAGAGTGCAAAAACTCAGAGATTAGACGACCCTATTGGATGAACAATGGTAATATTGCGCTAATGCAAAGACACACTGAGCTTTGGCAACTGGTGAGTTTTGAAAGTAATCAGAGCCAAACCAATGTGATCCATGATGGCTTTGTTTACCACTACGACTACTCACCAACCTATGATTTACTTGCAGTCACGAGTATTAAGGAAGATAGCAGATACTATATAGAACTCATCAAACCTAACGGCGAGCTGATTTCTAGCCATCCAATTCTTTTACCTCCAGAAATTACAGGTTATCGTTTTATTCGCCCTAACTTTTCTCCAATTGAAAACACATTAATTTTTAGTACAGGTAGACAACTGTTTTCAATGACGTTTGATGGCGAAATACAGAATATTAGTATTCCCGTTGACAAGCCTTTCTCAAGTCCAATGTTTCACCCTGATGGTGATAGAGGCCTGGTTATAAAAGGGGTGTATGATACAGATATAATTGTAGTCGATATAAACGATGGTTCATCTAGTGTTATTTCAAGGTCAAATACAGGTGAAAATAGTGCAGTGTATCAACCAAAAGGCAATTACATTGCCTTTGAGTCAGAACGTTCGGGTGACGAACAAGTTTGGGTAACAAATCAAAATACGACTACGCAACTGAGTCAGTTACCAACAGACAGCTATATCACTGGTATGAAATGGTCGAGCAATGGTAAAAGTATATTAATGAACGCAAATAGCACGTTATTTAATATTTCTTTAGATAAAGTACAAACACCAATAAAGACAAGCTTACCCATACTTGCATTATTACACTGGGACGATAATAAAAACTCGGCATTGGTATTTGCACAGTTCAATGGAGTGAAAAAACTGGCTCAAGTAGATTTAATTTCAGGCGTAGTGCAAAAGCTGACAGACAAGCGTGTCAACTG
Source organism: Pseudoalteromonas sp. BZB3 (assembly GCF_040104455.1). Classification (NCBI taxonomy): domain Bacteria; kingdom Pseudomonadati; phylum Pseudomonadota; class Gammaproteobacteria; order Alteromonadales; family Pseudoalteromonadaceae; genus Pseudoalteromonas; species Pseudoalteromonas sp. BZB3. The sequence continues at coordinate 283,416 of NZ_JBECOS010000011.1, forward strand.
GGCAACAAAAACGGATACCGGTGCGATTGTACTCACCGATCACATGGATAGATTCTGGATTTCTAGCGCGATAGAGTATCAACCTATTCCCGCACTTAATATACAAGGTGGTGATAACAAACGTTACTTCACCCGTGATAATAAAATTTACGGCATAAACAACCAAAATCAAGCTTGGTGTTATGACATACAAACTAAAGACTTCGAGACTATTAAGACACTTACAAAGAACACCGAAAATATTACAGATATAAAGAACAACAAACTGTTAGTGACAAAAAGGCAAGTTGCCAACAAAGAAGTGGTAGAACTACTACTAGCTAAATAAGTACTTAAAACTAAAATGCTTAAGATACTTATTTAAAAAACGGATTAATCTTGGAGAAGAAACTTCAATGGCTGCGCAGCCATGGTTGGTAAAATTTCTGTAATTTCATAATGCGCAAGAGCTTCAATAAAGAATGGGTCTTGCGCAATTACCTTGTCTAACTGCTTTCTATCTTTAATTGTAGAAATGATCACACCACCCGTTCTTGGGTTCTTGCGGCCTGACAAAATAAAGTTACCATTGCCATACTGCTTCTCTAGAAACTTTTTATGCTCTGGAATGTATTTATCAATGACGCTAAGCGGTGCACAATAACTTAAAGACACAATAAACATAGAAAATCCTTATCTATAGAACAAAAACCTTATCTTAAAGCTTAGGCTGCCTTAAGGTAAGGCTCTCGGCCTTTATGTTTATTGCTACGTTGATAACTGCCCTTACCTTTTTTAGGCTTTTCGACTTTACTCTTAAACAACACGCTCGTCACAAGCGCCTTAATCGCATTATCTTTTATCTCACCACGTTGATGGTCGTGTTGATATTTTTTAGTTTTACTCATCAATTCCTCTTTTAAAAATGAGTTAATTTCGACTCGGCTATCGTATATAAAAAAACTGTAAAAACAATCAATATTTAATCAATTTAAAGTTTTTTATTTGGTGCGCCACCATGAAAGTTTATGTACAGCTGCTGTAAATTTTTAGGGACCAATGGCCAGCCAAAATCAATGGCTTCAGCAGTGCAAGAAAAGAACAAGTGCTCAACATAATAGACATCAATATATTCAGCTTCGATATTTGAAGCCGACTCAAATTTTTTACTCATGTAATTTAAATAAGATATAGCTTTATCGATATCGCCTGAAATGAAGGCTTGATTGGTCAACTCAGAAAAAGCTTCAAATCTATAGGTATAGGCCCACTTTTCATGCTGCTCCAATAACGGAACAGCCTCAGGAAAGTGTTTAGAAATATCTTTTAATAAGCGCCGAATTGCGATTTTTGACATTAGAGTTTAACGTCATTTAATCTGTTGAGACGAGTTTCAACATGGGAAAGCATTCTTTCGATTGCGTCTTTGTGTTTTAGTAGTTCACCAGCAGTCGTTCGGATCTTTTTTATCTCACTTAGTTTAGGGTATTCTAATTTACCTTTAATTATGCTGAGTCTGATCGCTAATGAAAAATATGAGAGATATAAATTAAACACTTCTAAATCATTCGCTTCATCCTCTTTAAATCCCAATTTTTTGGCGCTTTTAGCGTTAAAAAAATACGACGTTGCAAATATTGCTCTTTCTTGTTCAAGTTCGCCCTGCTTAGTGCGTGCACATAACTCGTTTAAGCCATCTAAAATCCCTTTTAAAACTTTAAGATGCGCTTTATGTCCATATTCATGTCGCTCTATATTGATTAAGTAGTCATAGATAGAGCCAATATGTAAATGCAGTTCACGATTTGATTCTATATATATCAACAATGGTGAAAGGTAAGTGAACCTACCAATACGACTGTACAAAGGTGTTAGCAAAAATGATTCGAGTACGGGTAACAAGAAAAAAAATATAGAACAATATAAAAATAAATATGGCCCAAAGGGAATTAATAAAATAGGCAAAAGTAAAATAAAGAACATAAAAGCAAGTACACAAGTTTGCACTCTGCTAAATGGCTTTGAAAATGTATTCATAATGAAGATTCTATTATTTTGAACTAACAAACATATAAAATTTTTAGATAGGCAAATAAAGTATGCTGCGAGTACTAAATTACCCCCAGAAAACCCAATAACCCGATTGATAGCAAGAGTAACCACTGCGGTAACTTAATGAATGTACGCGCCTTAAAAAAGTACCACCCAACCACAATAAACACGACAGAAAAAAAGACAAAACTTGCAGATAGTAAAATCACAAGATTTTGGAATTCAACAAAATTAAACCAACCAATAAAGCAGAATGCAGCTGCTGAAATAACAAGCATCACAGATACCATATGCCAACAGCCTAAAAGGGTTGCTTTTGGTATATCGGGTAATTCAGATTTAAGAAAAGGTCTAACCGGTTCAATCTGACCTGCAATTATATGAACCAATGCCGTTAATAGCGCCAAAATACCGGCTGAAAAAATTAAAGTATTCATCTTTACTCCTTTATGAATTAATTAAAACTCGACCTAAGACCAAAATAAAAGTGGATTGTATGAGTCTAAATCTAATAGTTATATAGAATGTTATCTTTAATCAATGTACCTAATAATAAATATTTAGAAAAGTTTTCTTTCCAAAACACACAAAAACAACAAGCGCTAACTTTCTGCTTTTATTCATATTCTTTTAAGTACAGTCGAACGTTAAACATTCTCTAAGTAGGTACTTTGTTCTAAAGAATGAAGTCAATAAAACTCATACTTTGCTGATTGCAATTTAGGTGTTACAATCAATTGTATATTTTATACGATCTTATTTATGATACGTTTTTTATTCTTTAAGGTATTACGATGGAAACAAATAGTACAGATTGGCGTTATACGGTTATGCCAGCCGTTTTTACATGGCTAAAAGAGTCTGAGTCTGGCGCTTTAGAAATAGATCTAGCAGCAACACAAAAGTATGCTGCAGATATTTTAAGAGTTGAAGGTAAAGCAGGAACCAGAATGGGCGGTTTAGTTGGCTCTGGCACACTTGGCGAAAATAGCTATTTAACGAATGAACAACGCTTATCTTTACTTGCTTCTCTTTCAGAAGTAGCCAAAGAATTTAATGTACCTTTAATTAGTGGTGCAGCGGCAGAAACAAAAGAAGAATTAGCCGATATCGTAAAAGAGCTCGCAAAAGTAGGCGTTGATACTGTTATGGTTATGCCGCCAAAAACCGAAGCTACGCCATCAGATGATGAAATGTATGACTATTACGCGTTATCAGCGTCTGCAGCTAAAGAAGCTGGCGTAACGATCATGCCATATAATAATCCAGATGCCGCTGGCTACCACGCTCTATCAACTTCATTATTAATGAGACTTGCAGCTTTACCAGAAGTAACAGCGCTTAAAATTTCAACTACTGATGTATCAGTCATTGAAACATTAATGCTAGAAAACAAAGAATTAAAAGTACTTGCTGGTGTCGATACTGTTACCGTACACGCAGGTCTTGCTGGTGCATGCGGTGGTATTACTGGTGTTGGTTGTATCTTCCCTAAAGCAAGCGTTACGATGCAAGAGTATGTAAATAAAGGGCAATGGGCAGAAGCGAACAAAATTTCTCAAGCAATGAACTCTATTTCATACCTAGATGCCCAACCATTACTTCTAGAGTACTTAAAGTTTGCATTTGGTGTTAACCATAATGACGCTGAAGGCGGCTTACGCACACTTGGAAAGAAACTGACTCAAGAACAAATTGAAGATGTTAGAGCAAGATACTTGCTGGCTAAAGAAAGACTTGAATTGCTAGGTTTAGCTGAGTAAAGCTCATAGAGTTATATAAAAAGCTCTATTTTGGAGCTTTTTATATAGTATAAGAACACCAAAAGACTTCATCTCTTTAATTCGACTGTCTAAGTCATCACCAGTAAATAATAAAGTAGAATTTGCATTATAGCCATGTGCGTATTCAGTCGCTTTATTTGTGCCTTCAAACATAATGATTTCATGAGTCCCTGATTTCAATTTAATACAGTCATCGTATTGCTCTAGTAATTTAAGCCCTAAGGTCTCAATGCAAAAATGAAGTGACTTCGCAATATTCTTAACAACTAAAAGAGTTAAAGGACTGTTCTTAGCTCACCTTATGTTTGGTTGAAAAATGCACAGCAACTTTGATACTTTGTTTTTACTCAGAATTGAAGTTTATATGCGAAAAAATACATAAAGGCTCATAATAACCATCTAGTTATGAACCCCTAGGGTAAACGCATTAGGTTTTTCATAACATATATTTAGTTATCAAACCCAATACACTCAAGGATAAGCCACTTATCAATAAGAAGTTTAGTGTGCTAGGTTTTAAGAATATGGGTTTCGGTGTTTCTGAAAAAGCAGATTTTAAAGGCAAAGAAAAAAACTTAGAGTTTAACCCCACAATAAAAATTGTAATTGCAGCGCCCATTGCTAAAGCTAAGTCACTTGTTGAGCTATTACTAATAAAAAACCTATAAAACCTGCATAAAAGAAAATAAAGCTGATACAACAACACAAAGTTAAAACTAGCTTTTCCTTAAATAGTAAGTTCCCCACTCTACTCTCCTTAATAAAATTTTATAAACTAGTAACAGCAAGACGGTAAATGCCAAACTTATTGAATAAATTTGAAATCTGCATCACATATTTCATTTCAACACTATCGCTTATAAACATCCATGCCCTATCAGTTGGGTACTCCGCCAATCGATTTTCAATATACTTTTGAATACGAGACATATCGCTTAGATTAAAACGTACTTTCTCACCTTTAAAATTGATAAACCCATCAGAAGTCAGCTCTACTTTAAAAGCAGTTGTATGTCGTTTACCCCAATAGGCTATTGGTTCAAATTGACCCACTTTGAGGTTGATCGCTGTTTCGGGTGTTTTTGCTTGTATAATCAGCAAAGAAAAAATCAACACCAGGGCTAAATCTACAAACCCAAAATTTGTTAAGCTTTCAGTATCTTTGTTCATTAAGGCCACCATGTTCTGTTTTAAAAGAAGCCTATATTTAAAAGTGCAAAATATTAATAATATTCTGATTTTATTCGTTTAAATCGTAAAACCCTTAAATTTAACGTTGAAGTTCATCGTTCAAGACATCAATATACTTTTGAGCATCTTCTTTCCATAGAGGCTCAGTTTTAATCAAATTTTGAAATTCAGACATCGCTTTATCTTTTTTATCTAACTTAAAGTACAAAGTAGCTCTTAACCAAAGCAGATTTGCATCACACGGTCTTTTAGATATGAACGTTTCGCATTTACGAAGCGCAACATCATAATACCCTTTATCTATTAAAATATTGATTGTTTGTGCTTGACTTGTACCAGATAAGTTTCGGTGAATTACATTAAAAATGAATTTAAAGAAACTTGTCGCAATGATAATCAATAAAAGAGCAATAACTATGTCGAGCTTTTCTATGTCAAAAAAAGTATTCATTTTTCACTCTGTAATCAAATGAGTTTGAAGCTAAAACCATTTCAAATAACAATAAGTTATTATTCCAACTTTTCCATATTGAAAGTAATAGGTACTTCTTAAGCTCTTTTAGTAAATTCGCAATATATATTCACTCGCATAAAAATATATTCGCATGTGAGCTTCTAAACTGAACTTAACTTTAACATAGACATAACGACTCCCATACGGAGCTAGCCTTCACATTTTCGAGGGGTAACTTAAAGCCAGAGCCATAATTAGTTTGTCAAATAACTAAATGCAGATGCTAGTATGAATAATCATAACAAGCTTTTCATTGGCTTAGATACTCATAAAGAGTTCATAGAAGTTGCCTATATCGAAGACAATCGCGGCGCTTAACCCATACATTTCGGTCTCATTTCTTCTGCTAAATCGCTATTAAAAAATACTTATTAGGCAATTTTAATCTAAATACTCTAATCCAACTCTGCATTTCATTTGTGAAGCTGACCCCTGTTAATACTGGATTTATCACTTAATCACTACTCTTAGCCATTGCTGCTACTTGGTTGTCCCTTAACTTATTCCCAAAAGGCCTAGAGAGCGTGTAATAACCGAAAACGTGATGCCCCTCTAACTGGCAAAATTATTTAAATCTGAAGACTTAACTCCTAATAATGTACTTGAGCCGAAAGGTGAAGCTATTCGTGATTTATCTCGCGCTCGAGAGTTTGCAATGAAAGACTTAAAAGGTGCCAAATATCAGCTAAAGGCACTGCTTCTTCGCACAATATCAACTATTCAGGCACTGCAGACTGGTCATTCAGAAACTCATGAGTCATCTTGGTCTTGTGCCTAGTGAACACTAGAGGGGTGGAAAGCGTCAAATTGGTGCCATCACTCTTTAACCTTTCATCAGCTAAACGATCTGATTGTAGTCGGATGCCCTTTTCAGAATCGTTTTTAGCGAACAGGAGTTCAACGATACTTGTAAACTTCGCTACTAAAAATACAATGAAAAAGGTAACTAAAGCACCTAAAAATATATACTTCTTTGGGCATCTGAACCTACATGAGTACTATCATAGTAGAGCGACCTATACAAATCCGGACATGCGGAACTATCGCATCCGGCTCTTCAGTTATATATTTACGCGTGTAAGCCACGCCCCCTAATACCAGTCAACATGTACTAATATTCTGCCAACTCTTGGTTTCTCAATTTTGTAAAAAAAATTAGCATCTTATTGAAATTGCAATAATTATTACTTCTCCTTACGCTGCGTCTGTTTAACCTATACCCGAATTCAACACTTTTTGTAAACACTAAACATACGATAATATCACTTTATTAAAACTCAGATATAAAAGTACCTATTCCATACGCCACTTCTCTTATGCTAATAACTTTAGTTTCTTTGAGCTTAAATTTCTTATAATCAGTTTTCATACTTTGGTTAAAGGAAATTCAGTTTATAAACCGTTCAACTTTGAAAAAAGTGCAAAACATTTTTTTATAAAAAATCAGTTGTTGGTCAAAAAAACATATCATTGAATAACATTTTTTTATTAATATGTTGAATAGTAGTGCTTTTAAATTCGCAAAAACGTCAACATGAGCCAAGTAACAGAAAAACATCAAACTCTAATCAACAATCTTAGCAAGGCTGTTAAAGCACATCGTTTGAACGAGTTTGTTTATCGTTTAGAGGATTTTGGCTACCCACCATACTGTTTATATAGTTGGCTAGAAATTTCAGGTAATAGAATAGACATCGGAACAACAGAAAAACTAAAATCAGACTTAGATGAACTGGAGAAACTAAAATTAATCAAAAAAATTTCAACAAAAGAAGAAGGTAGTAATGAAGATCTTTATGACATAAGCATACATTATAAGCTTAACTACTTCTCTTTTAGATATGTTTTTTGGAGACTAGGCATAGGTTTGATTAGACTTTACCCTAAAGGTTGTTACTCTGTTTTACCTGCATTGAAATTATTCCTCTCCAACCAAAAAAGCATGCTTAAAAAAACTGGTACAAGCAAAAAAAGCATAGCTGTTCACCCTAATAGAGCATTTAACTCCAATCATCATAAAATAATACACCAAGAAATTAAAAACGGCACACATAACACTTTAACCGTTCAAGAAAAACCCAACGGAGATATAGTTTTCATAATTCAGGATTTAGGCTCAAATATTGAAAAGTTGTTTAACCACGAAGAATACGAGTGCTTCTGTATTATTAGAGCTGAGCATATCTCAAAATTAAAGTGTATTACTAAACCTAACAAATATGTGCTCGATGAAATAAAAAAAGATTTTTATGGTAAAAGCTCACTAGAGATCAAACATTTTCTTAGTGAGAATAATATTCCTTTTGAAGTTTATTGCCATACAAGTTGAGCACGAATTCAACTCCATGAACTGCGTTGTATCACACAACATCACCCAGATATATTTTACCGTGCCATTTTTGCTATGGCGGCTGATGTGTAACTACCCCAAAAAATGAAACAGTTTATAAGTAGAATTTTCCATTAACTTAAATAGGAAAATTTACGATGAGAAAAAGCAAGTTTACCGAAACCCAAATTGTTAGCATGATCAAAGAAGCTGAGTCAGGTAT